>JACDDU010000003.1:0-300000 GCA_013816845.1 Gammaproteobacteria bacterium | reverse complement strand
ACCTGTCCCATAAGTTCCTTTGATCGTTCCAGGAGTTAGCACGGCTTGGCCAATACATGCCGATTGTTGATCTCCGATCATCGCAGTAATTGGAATGGCATGGCCAAAATAGGAGGCATCAATTTCGCCATAATGAGCTGCACTATCTAAAACCTCCGGTAATAAACTTTCAGGGATTTCAAATTGTTGAAGTAAATAGTTGTCCCATTTTTGAGCTTGAATATTGAATAACAAAGTTCGTGCAGCATTCGTTACATCAGTAGCATGACGTTTTCCATGGGTGAAATGCCATAATAAGTATGTATCCACTGTGCCGAATAATAATTCACCCCGATCCGCTGCTATCCTCGCGCCTTTGCAATGTTCAAGTAACCACCGAATTTTGCTCGCGGAAAAGTAGGGGTCGATCATTAAGCCAGTTTTCTCGCGTACATAAGTTCCCAATGCAGATTGAGCTTTTTGCTCACAATAATCACTCGTACGACGGTCTTGCCAAACAATAGCGGGATAAATAGGAACACCCGTATGTTTATTCCAAACCAATGTTGTCTCACGTTGATTGGCGATTCCACAAGCGGTGATCATGGCAGCGGTTAAATTTGCTTTTTTTAACGCTGACTCAATACACTGCAATGTATTGGTCAGCAATTCTTGGGGATCTTGCTCCACCCAACCATTTCTAGGAAAAGTCTGTTGTAGTGGCAATTCATGATGGCTAACGACACTCATTTGCCCATCAAATATGATAACGCGACTATTTGTCGTTCCTTGATCAATAGCGAGTAAATAAGCTGTCATCGGATTCACATGGTTAAAGTTAAAGTGACTAGCACATGCACCCTATTTTGCACCGTGCTGTCTCTATTATGATTTGCCTTTTTCTGTATCATCTTCAGTAGGCCACCATTTTTTTGGGGTTCCAGTTGGTGTAGGGGCAGTTGCAAAAGGCGACGGTCCAGCAGAAGCTCCGCGACTTTGACCGCCTTCACTTGACCTTTTTTCATTGGACGCTTGCGCTGTTTGGTTTCTTGGCTCAAACGTCTCGAGGGCTTCACCATATTCCATGATGCTGTAAATTAAAGATGTTTTCATCGTTGCATCTTCTGCAAGCTTACTTTCAATGAATAATCGCGCATCTGAAATGATCTTAAATGCTCCTATTTCTCTCGCATTAAAATCGGTCAAGCCTTTAACAGTTACCTTAAAATTCATGATAAAAACCCCTCTTTTTTTTGATGCCCAAGTATCGGCAATTAAAGAGGGAAATACAATATATGCGCTTAGGGTAGGAATAATGCGCTTAAAATACAAACAATTCTGTTGACCTTAAACTTTGCTAATCGTTAAGTAGGAAAATACTTTGACCACACGCTGCACACCCTCGGTCAAGCTTGCAATAGTTGCCGCCGCTTGGGCTTCTTCTTTAGGTAAAATCCCCATTAAATAAACTGTACCATTTTCAGTAACGACTTTCACACGGGTTGCATCAACTTCAGAAGAGGCCAAAAGTTTAGCTTTAACTTTGGTGGTAAGCCATGCATCACTCATGCGAGTCATGGTCGAGGTTGGATGAGTCACAGATATTAAATTATAAACAGTTTTTGCTTGTGGAATTTGCTTCACCAGATGTTCTGCTTGCGTCTTTTTCTCTTCATTAGGTGCTTGTCCTGCTAATAAGATATCACCGTTATAACTAGCAATCGCAATATGGGTATCCTTAAATTGATCCGATCGTAAGTAAAGGGCTTGGTAGGCTTCACGCGTTAAATAGTGATCGGTAAGATTATTTTGGATACTTCTGCGGTTATAAACCACTTGCGCACCCGTCATGGCAATATCACTACAACCTTGAAAGAAACACGCAAGTACAATAATTAACCCTAATACCATCCGTGGCATTGATACCATCCTTATTTTTGTAATTTTATAGTCGGGACTTCATCTGGAATGCCATACCAACCTTGCTTAAGCTCAGAAACAAATTGTTCAAACAAACCGGAATAACTAAGACTTGATTTACGCATGCTGGGGGATTTTTCATTGACTTTAAAAAATGGTAAGTCACTTGTATCTTTTACGGTAACAAATTGCATGCGATGCGGAGAATAAGAAAGCTTAGTCTTAAATGCTTCTGATAAATCTTTACCATTAGTTTGATTAAAATTCCATAGCATCAGCGTATCGGACGAAACAAAAGGCGAGATACAATCTAATATTTTTAAAAATGTTTTGTCATGCGTAATAGCCGGGCCATGGTCTTCGAATTTTTGATAATGTTCCGTTAATGTATTAAGCGTATTTTGGAATTGCTTTTCAAGATCCGATCGATGTGAATATTGGGTTGCATAAAGGTAAATACCAGCGGTAAATGCAGTATTTAGCATCAAGCTAAGATAGCCATTCGAACAAATCCACAATAATGAATCCACCAATACTGCTGTCCCTAATTGTTTATCCACACTTTGTAATTCATCGCGAGCTTTAATAAAAGCAGCAATATCATCTTCTAAGGCAACTTCTTTGCGAGGTGGGGTAAAAAAATTAAGCAAGCTATTCATTTTATGATTTCCTTTTTATTTATTCTTTTTTTATTAGCAAAAATAATATAACAAGCTTGCCGTCCCGACATTGGCATACATATTATCAATGCCATCATAATGGCGCCAAAGAGAACGCGTATATTCAATGCGACCACTCCAAGGTCCACCAAAAATGGTTTCGATCCCTACCCCTAATTGTAATCCGCCTTGTGTGGTGTGTAATTGCCCAAATCGAGTATAAATAATTCCAGCTCGTGCATATAAACTAATAACATCGTCTAAATGGAACCCGGGTAATAAACTTGCCCCATAACTATAAGAAGGTTTAATGTTTTGACCTAATTCATTTGCTTGACTATTGATAGTCATGGGATGAATGGGGTTAGCAAATGCTTCCAGGGCAAAATAAAACATACCCAGCGTTAACGTACCAACACCCACAGCAAATCGCGGATCAAGGCCCTGGAAGGTAAGTTCATTACTATTATTATGCACGTCAATATAACTTAATCCAGGTGCGATATAGATTTGCAATCCTGCGTAGGTTGTTGTGTAACTTCCCAATAAAAGCACCAGTACGGCTGCGAGCTTTTTAAACATATTCAATCCCTTCATCCGCTTCGATTAAAGAATATCACCTTAACATTTTTCTGTGAGGGACAACATGCTCTCCCTCATAAACGTTTGCATCATGATCTTGGTGTTAGAAACGATAACAAGATCGTGGGGCTTTGACCATTTGTTCTACTTAAGTCAAATTGAATAAACTTCGCGTATAGTGATTCTATGCCAAAGCTATTTTCATCCAAAAATTTACAAGCAAATAGGATGGGTAAAGCCCTATGGTCTTTGCTTTATCTCTTCGCCTTCCTTATTCATACGCCGATTATCGCAAATGCTACCGAAGGATTAGTAGTAAGTGAACACCAACTTGCATCGGCTGCGGGGGCCGCAATGTTGAAAAAAGGCGGTAATGCAATCGATGCGGCAGTGGCGGTGGGTTATGCGTTAGCAGTCGTTGCGCCTGCTTCGGGAAATATTGGTGGGGGCGGTTTTATGACTATCCACTTAGCTGGGAATAAGAATGTATTTATCAATTTTCGTGAACAAGCACCGCTTGCAGCGCATGCGGACATGTTTGTGGATCCGAAAGGCAAGGTACGACCGGCTCTCGCAACGCAAGGTTATCTTGCCGTAGCAGTGCCAGGAACGGTTCTCGGCCTCGATACGGCACTGACACTGTACGGCACACTGCCGCGTAGCGTTGTGATGCAGCCGGCCATTCGCTTGGCAACAGAAGGCTTTGCAGTAACGCCTGACCTTGCTCAGCAATTTAAAAACGATGTCACTTTTTTTCGCGGCCAACCTAATATTGCAGCCATTTTTTTAAACAAAGGGCAGCCTTATCTCGCAGGTGAATGTCTACGTCAAACCAATCTTGGTCGAACCCTCACGCTCATTGCAAAGCAAGGTCCTCTGGTTTTTTACCAAGGCGAAATAGCGCAAGCTGTTGTTGCAGCCAGTAAAACACATGGCGGATTGTTAACGCTTGCTGATTTTGCTCGCTATACGATTCAATTAAAATCGCCTCTCACCTGTCAATACCGCGGTTATACCCTAATCACCGCCCCCTTACCCTCTTCAGGTGGGATCGTACTTTGTGAAATGTTACAAATCCTCGCAAACTTTCCGCTGCAGCAATTAGGTTTTCATTCTTATAAAACGCTGCAATACACGATTGAAGCGATGCGCTATGGATTTCATGATCGAAATAAATTGGGTGATCCCGATTTCGTCGCATCACCTTTTGAGCAATTCATTTCTAAACAATATGGCGCAACGGTCGCTTTCGACATTGAGCAGCAAATCAATCGACCTGCGCTCTCCTTACCATTTGCATCCGAACACCCAGAAACAACGCACTATAGTGTGGTTGATACGAAAGGTAATGCAGCTTCAGTCACCTATACATTAAATGGTCGTTATGGTGCAGGGGTCATAGCTGGAAACACAGGATTTTTTCTCAATGATGAAATGGATGACTTCTCGGCCGGTCGCAATATTGCCAATCAATTTGGTTTACTTCAATCCAATTTGAACCGCATTCAACCGGGTAAGCGTCCTTTAAGCTCAATGACGCCGACTATCGTGCTCAAAAATAATAAACTTTTCTTAGTGATTGGCAGTCCGGGTGGACCACGCATTATTACTTCTGTGCTTTTAGCTTTACTCCATGTTTTGAATGATGGTCTTACCATTGATCAAGCAGTCAACGCCCCCCGCTTTCATTTTCAAGGTTATCCTTCGCAAGTATTCCTTGAACCCTTTGCATTCACGACTTTCATTCAAAAACAACTGGAATGGCGGGGTTATCAATTCATAACCGAAGCGCCCTGGGGAGCAGTGGAAGCTATTTACGTCGACCCTAAAACGCATCAAGTATTTCCCGGCGTCGATCGTAGAAGACCCGATGGGGGAAGTGCAAGGGTAACGCTTCCTTGATTGAATGGCGCGCGCTTACCAAGCGACGGCAAGATAATTTGCATTTGGGCTTGGCGGCGATGTTTGCAACTGATCGCAAAAGGGACGAAGGTAGCGGGTTTTGCCCTCAGCAATAAAATGCTAAAATCCTCCCTCCATTATCAAAGAATCGCCACCGCTGATGTTCAAAAAATTACTTCGTTTTCTTGTCATCCTATTGATAATTTTTTCTTTTACGCCGAGTTTCGCGGCAACCTTATCAAGGTCAAACCCAGACGCAACGCCTTTCGTTAAACAATCGGACGTGAAATTGTTCATTAAGATGATGGTCAAGAAACACGGCTTTAAAAGTAAATTTTTAACGCAATTGTTTACTACCGTTAAACCCCGACCGCAAATTTTATCAAAAATGAAATATCCCTTGGAACGTAAACCATGGAGTTTGTATCGAAAATTATATGTATCCGAACTCCGTATCGCAAAAGGACTAGCTTTTTGGCAAGCCCATGCAGCAACTTTAGCGCGCGCTGAAGCTCGGTATGGGGTACCTGCTAATATTATTGTGGCAACAATCGGAGTGGAGAGTAAATATGGGGAAACTGTCGGTAAATATTGCGTCCTCGATGCCTTAGTTAATCTTGCTTTTGCACCTGAGGGTAAACGTCGCACATTCTTTCGCAATGAATTAGAAGCTTTCTTATTGCTCGCGCGTGAACAAAATCTTTCCCCCGAAACCATCTTAGGATCCTATGCGGGCGCCATCGGTCAGCCGCAATTTATGCCTAGTAGCTTTCGACATTATGCAGTGAATTTTTCTGGTCATACCAAAATAGATTTAACCAACAATGTCGACGATGTTATTGGCAGTGTGGCCAATTATTACCATCAAAATGGCTGGGAAAAAAATCAACCCATTGCTATGCCCATTTCAATGCGCGGAGGAAAATATCAGCTGGGTTTAACCAAGCCCAAAAGTATTTCTCTTTTTGAAATGCTTGAAAGTGCAGCCTTGCAAATGACGGTCCCCCCTACTCGGGATCCACGATTTATTATTTTGCAAACGAATTATGGAAATGAATATTGGCATGGATTTTATAACTTCGACGTTATTAAACGTTATAACCACAGTGAGCTTTATGCAATGGCCATTTTCCAATTAAGCCATTATCTTGCTGTCGAACGAGAGAGGGTTTCTTCATGATCAGATTAGCATTTCCAGTTTTAGTTCTACTTCTTACAACAAGTTGTACCCATCACACTCAGCCCATTTCTATCCAAAAAACTGAAGTTGTTGCTAAAAACGAAAAGATAAAAAAAGCTGTCGACTCTAAATCCACTTATCAAGTTTTTGGTAAGCGTTACCATGTTATGCGTTCAAGCCATCAGTATGAGGAAAAAGGATTTGCTTCCTGGTATGGCCGTGACTTCCATCGTAAAAAAACTTCGAGCGGTGAACGCTTTAATATGTATAAGTTGACTGCTGCACATAAAACATTGCCGCTGCCAACTAAAGTGCAAGTGACTAATCTTAAAAATGGTAAAAAAATTGTTGTGACAGTCAACGATCGCGGACCCTTCATCTCTAATCGTTTAATTGATCTCTCTTACGGTGCAGCTAAGCAACTAGGTATGGTCGGTCAAGGTGTTGCCCCGGTCACTGTGAAAGCATTGGGATAAAAAAAAGGTGCCTTGATCAAGTTAGCTTAATCAAGGCACTAATTTATGAAGTGATCGATGTGATTTTTACATCAGGGTTAACATCTTGTTCATAGTTAACGTCAGAGAAATTAAATCCAAATAACTCATAAAAATCTGAGCGATAACCTTCAATGTCTGTAAGTGTATTGACATTATCACTATTGATTTGCGTCCACAGCCCAGCAACTTGTTGTTGAAGCTTCGGATCCATTTCTAAATCATCAATGCGGATATAACCATCGCGATCGCGTTGTAATGGATACGTTGCATACAAATAATCTTTAAAGAGACGATAGATTTGTTCTACACAACCTTCATGGGTGCCAGCTTCTTTCATCAATTTAAATAAAATCGAAATATAAAGAGGTACAACAGGAATTGCCGCACTTGCTTGCGTCACTACAGCTTTATTGACTGAAACGGAAGCCGAACCTCCAATGGATTGTAAACGTTGATTTAATTGATCAGCTGTATTTTTCAAATCCTTTTTGGCCTGACCTATCGTTCCATCCTTATAAATAGCATGGGTTAATTCGGGCCCGATGTAAGAGTAAGCAATCGTTTGCGCACCGTGGGCCAATAAATTACGTTCAAGCAGATAATCAATCCACATTGCCCAATCTTCACCCCCCATCACCGCAATCGTGTCCTCGATCTCTTTTTCATTGGCAGGCTCAATCTTAACGTCTTTAATTTCACCTCGAAATGCATCCACTGTTTTTCCTTGGAAAACTTGTCCGATGGGTTTCAACGTTGAAGAAAAAGTAATACCACTATCCGGGTGCGTTCGTCTTGGTGACGCAACTGAATAAATAATCAAATCAACTTGTTGAAGATCTTTAGCAATGAGATCAGCTGTTTGCTCTTTAACATCACGTGAAAAAGCATCGCCGTTAATACTCTTTGCATAGAAGCCAGCATCATGTGCTACGCTTTCAAACGCAGCTGAGTTATACCAACCTGGAGAAGCCGTTCTTTTTTCATCAGCTGCACGTTCAAAAAACACACCAATTGTTTTTGCATGGGATGCAAATGTTGCAACAATGCGACTTGCTAATCCATAACCGGTCGACGCACCGATTACTAAAACATTTCTTGGTCCACGTAACTCACCTTGCTCTAGTACATAATTCATTTGGTTTCGAACAGCTCGAAGGCATCCTTCTGGATGCGCGGTGGCACAAATAAAACCTCGTATTTTTGGTTGTATGATCATCGTTTTTCCCGAAAAATTGCTTATCAAAGTTCCGCACAGTCTACCAACATCGATCGAGAAAAAAAATTAAATTGCGACCGCTTTTATCATCATCATGAAAAATATCATAAAGAATGAATTTATAGTTTTAGCGCCGATATTAGTACTTCTCCTAAAACTTTACACACTTCATACGAGTAATGCGTCTGTAATTTTTAGATAACCTACTGTCTCTACTTAGTAATTTCCCTAATAGTTCTATACTTTTACGAGTGCTAATGTTAAATTTATTCATTGTTAACAATAGAAAGGAAAACTGTCATGGCAAAAGCAAGAAGCGCGAAGAAAAAATCTTCAACAGCAGCACGTAAAAAATCCACCCGCGGCAGAGCTAAAACTGCAACACGATCTGCTAAAGGCACCAAAGCTAAAAAAACTGGTGTAAGAAAAGCTAAGAAACGATCCACTGCAAAAAGATCTAAGAAATCCTCCGTTAAAAAATCGCCTGCTAAAAAACGAGGCGGCGCTCGTAAGAAACGTTCTGCAAAAAAAGCAATGATGTAAATTAGCCCATTAAATAAAAGGGGCTTGATAGCCCCTTTTTTATTTGTATTTCCGCACTATATTCGCATTGGTAAAATCATTAATTCTCGCCCTCTGAAATGTAAATAATGCTGTAAAATTAATGGGGTTTGGTTATGCAAGAGTCGGGTAACCATATTTTCCTTTCGAAAAACGAGCTGGCTTGTGAAGTAAATAGCATTGGGATACTTCAAATCAACTGTATCAATGAGCTTCTTTAACTCTTCTACTGCATCAGTCCCAAATAACGCATACCCTTCTGCAGGATAACCATTCTGCTGACAGAAACGCACAAAGTAGTCCAGCAATTGGTTGACGTGTGTTTGCATGGTTTCAATTTCACTATCTGCACTAAAGCTTTCTACATCAACCGCGCCTGCACTTAAAAATATAAAATTTTTAAATTGATTGGGAAACAATCGAAAGATGGAGAGCAAGGTGTGTATACCAACCCCTATATGATTGACAAAAATGATAGCGGTTGGTTGCGTTGGATCGATTGCAAACGGCGGACTATGTTTTTCGACTAGAGGCTGGATTAAAATTTTGCTATGAGCTTCTAACTTATTGGCTACATATTGATAATGACTTTTAACACCGATACAGATCACCACAAGGGAAGAAGTTAGAAGGATCGTTAACCATCCGCCTGCTGCAAATTTATAAAAAAGGGTGACGCATAAGATACTTGTCGTTACTAAACAAGCAAAGATTGAAAATAAAAAATGCCATTTCCATGCAGGCGTTACACGATGCTTAATCCAATAAACGGAGATACCCAACAACGCTAAAGAGAAGGTGATAAAAACATTAATACTATAGAGAACCACTAAAACGGAAACCTTACCAGAAGTAATATATAAAACGCCCGCGGCAGCAAACCCGTAAAGAATTAATCCATTTTGTATAACTAAGCGATTGGATAAATGCCTAAAACGATTGGGTACCCATCCATCCACGGCTAAATTAGCAAGGACACTCGGCCCCGCAGCAAAACCGGAATTTGCGGCTAGAAAAAGTAGTCCCGCTTCTAGTGCTAAAGTAATGATTAAAGCAGCATGTCCAAAAGAACTATCCCCCAAAATAGAATGAAACACGACCGCATTTAAAGTCATGCCTGGTACGGGATGTGCATCCCACAATAAATATAAGAGAATTAAACCACCTGCTGTAAAACTTAATGAAATGGCCATGTAGAGCATAGTGCGTTTACCGGTTTTCACACGGGGCTCAGCCAAACGTTGGACATTATTGGAAACTGCTTCAAGACCCGTATAAGTACCTGCGCCTAAACTGTAAGAGTGAAGAATGAGCCCAAGCACCGAAATCCAACCTACAGCTTGGGCAAATTGAGAGGTTTCTTGAATCGTTGCAGGAACCACCGTAGGAAGTCCTTTGGAATGGGCTGCGATACCATAAACAATTAAGATAAAATGGACCACAACAAACCCGATAAATATGGGCAGCAGAATCCGAATAACTTCCTTAAGACCTCTTAAATTCATCACCAACAAGAGAAAAATAGCACCTGCTTCCACATATAATTTATAAGGAACCATAGTGACAGGAAGAAAGCTAAAAATTGCATCCGTGCCACTCGCGATTGAAACTGCAATTGTCAAAACATAATCAACCAAAAGAGCTGCGCCTGAAACTAAACCCACGTAAGGATGCAGTAAGCGACTTGCAACTTTATATCCACCCCCACCACTGGGGAAAAGTTCAATCACTTGGTTGTAGCCAAAAGAAATAATAAAAATGGTCACCACCATGATGCCCATGACATATAACGCAAGCGGTGCATGCACCCCCAAAGCCAAGAAGGATTCCTCAGGGCCGTAACATGATGAAGATAGAGCATCAGCTCCTAACCCAATCCAAGCAAACAGGGCGATTAAGGAAATATTCTTTCTTGCATTAGGATTTAAGGGATTAAGGGGATCTCCCAATAAAAAACGTCGAAAACTAGAAAACATGAAGACCTCTATTGATTAAGGTGTCTTAAAAGCAAGTGCCACATTTT
Source organism: Gammaproteobacteria bacterium (assembly GCA_013816845.1). Classification (NCBI taxonomy): domain Bacteria; kingdom Pseudomonadati; phylum Pseudomonadota; class Gammaproteobacteria; species Gammaproteobacteria bacterium. The sequence continues at coordinate 289,481 of JACDDU010000003.1, read as the reverse complement.
TGTTTTGCTTTAACAAGGAGGTGAAAGATTTTGTATTTTTGGCAAGGATTGGAGAATTTTTTTGTGGCGATCGATAGCGTGCAAGTTTAAAAGTCATGATGGATGCTTGCGAATTTTTGGTTATAGGTAAAATGTGTGGTGAAGATTGAGCAAGCGGCTTTTTGCTTTGCGCCATGTTAGGCGGCAATTTTTCATTTTGGGCTACAATGAAAAATTCATTTTGACTCATATCGCCTGCAACAACTTTGGTGCCTGCTAATAAGGGTGATGTCGGCAATTTTTGAATATCAATATTTGCATATGTAAGTGTTGGCGCAATAACAAATAGAAACATCCATTTCGAATTTAGCATTAATAAAACTTCCTTTTTATTAAACTGAAGTAGTATATACCTAACTCACCTTGAGGGTGAAATTAGCGAAATGAAGCAATTTCCTTGCCCATAGGCTTAGCTTGGTATCGTTACACTTACAAATGCACCCTGATAAGCTTCGTGCTCTGGGGTTAGCACTATAAAAAGGAAGCTGCAAGCCTTAATAGTGCAGCCCAGCAGTGTAACTTAAGAATATTTGCAACCTTATCCCAGCGCTTTAACCCCTTCATTGCTACCCAAGCATTTATTCAGTATGATCTGGACCTTCCCAAAGTAAGGCGTAGCGATGAATATCCTTTGTGTTATTCCCAGCAGACTTCACTCGACCCGATTGCCGCGGAAAGCATTACTCCCTATTCAAGGCAAACCGATGGTGCAGTGGACGTATGAAAACGCATTGCGTGCATCTTGTTTAACCGATGTCATTGTCGCAACCGATAGTGAAGAAATTGCGGACGTGATTCGTAATATCGGTGGAAAAGTTCATATGACCGATTCTGCCATTCCGACAGGCTCTGAACGAGTCGCGCAAGTGGCTGCCTCTTATCCAGAAATGGATGTCATCATTAATTTGCAAGGTGATGAGCCCTTTATCCAGCCTTACATGTTAGATACGCTCGTTGCACCTTTTTTTGAAGATGAAAAAACCACGATGTCAACGCTTGCTTATCCGTTAATGCAAGAGCGCTATCATCATCCGGGCGCGGTGAAAGTCATCACGAATTTAAAAAACAATGCACTTTATTTTTCACGCTCGCCCATTCCCTATCAACAATTAAAAACAGATAATCCTCCCGTTTATAATCATATGGGTGTGTATGCTTTCAGACGCGATTTCTTAATGCTTTATCCCCATCTGTCCCCCACTGAACTTGAAAAAGCAGAAAGCTTAGAACAGTTGCGCGTGCTGGAACATGGTTACAATATTCGGGTTTGTGTGGTAGCCGATAAGACTCTTGAAATTAATACCCCTGAGGAGTATGCGCTCGCACAGCAATTTAATTATGTAGTTTAAGAGAAACGTATCGATGGATTCCGAACACTCGTTATCTCAACTCCTCGCAGCTCATCCCACCACCTATCCTCTTAGCCAACGCAGAGGGCTCTACTTATTATTTTTTACAGAATTGCGGGAACGTTTTGGCCTTTATACGTTGCAAGCGCTCATTATCTTATACATGACAAAACAGTTGCAGCTTCAAGAGCATGATGCAAATTTGTTATATGCCGCCTTCAGCGCCTTACTTTATTTAACACCCACCCTCGGTGGTTATATTGCAGATAAGTACATTGGCTTTGAACGCGCCATTACTTTGGGAGGCTTGTTATTTATTGCAGGCTACAGCTGCTGCTTCTTCGCGCATCAAACCATCTTTTCTTGGGCTTAAGCTTAATCATCTGTGCCAATGGTTTATTCAAACCGAATGTTTCCGGATCGTTGGTGAACTTTATACAGCGAATGATTTCGCCCTGGTGGTTGTGTGCGAGTTATTTATTTCAAACGACAGGTGAATTACTTATTTCTCCGATTGGTTTGGCGATGATTACGGTGCTCAGCCCAAAAAAATATGTCGGCATGATGATGGGTATTTGGTTTTTAGCCCAGGCTGCTTCATTTTCTATTGGGGGATACTTAGCCAATTTCGCTGCCAACCCGGTGAATACTTCCCTCACCCATCCGTTAGGGATTTATACGCATGCCTTCCTCATCAATGGTGCTATTTCCGTTGTCGCTGCCCTTTTCTGCTTGCTACTTGTACCTTTTTTGACTTCATTGACCAAAGAAGGTTGAAAAAATCGGTGGTCCAGGTAAGATAAGCAACCCCTTAAAAACGAGTACAGTTGTGGCTGAAAAATTAAGAAATATAGCAATTATTGCCCATGTTGATCATGGCAAAACAACATTGGTAGACAAGCTTCTTCAACAAACTGCAAGTCTCTCTAAAAAAAATAATTCGACTGAAAGAATTATGGATTCCAATGACTTAGAGCGGGAGCGTGGGATTACTATTTTAGCCAAGAACACTGCCATTCGCTGGGGTGACTTCCGCATTAATATTGTTGATACGCCAGGCCACGCTGATTTTGGTGGTGAAGTTGAACGAATCCTCTCGATGGTTGATTCGGTCCTTTTGCTCGTTGATGCTGTAGATGGCCCGATGCCGCAAACACGATTTGTCACACAAAAAGCGTTTGATCAAGGTTTAAACCCGATTGTCGTCATCAATAAAATTGACCGCCCTGGCGCAAGACCGCACTGGGTTATGGATCAAGTCTTTGATCTCTTCGATAATTTGGGCGCTAATGATCGTCAGTTAGACTTTCCCGTGGTCTATGCCTCTGCGTTACTTGGTTATGCAACGCTTGACCTCAATCAACCTAGCACCGATATGGACCCTTTACTAGAAACGATCGTAACACGCGTGCCGCCACCTAATGTTAATCTCGACGGTCCGTTTCAAATGCAAATCAGTACCCTCGATTATTCAAGTTATGTCGGCATGATTGGTATTGGCCGCATCACACGGGGTCGTGCGCGAACTAATATGCCAGTAACCATTATTAATCGTGAGGGTCAAACCCGCTCCGGACGAATTTTACAAGTGTTGGAATACCTAGGATTAGATCGTAGTGAAGTGAGCGAAGCAGCTGCCGGTGATATCGTTGCTATTACGGGGGTCGATGCTTTAAAAATTTCCGATACCTTATGCGATCCCAATCAAGTGGAAGCTCTTCCACCGCTGGTCGTTGATGAACCGACCGTTTCAATGACGTTCCAAGTGAACACTTCCCCCTTTGCTGGTAAAGAGGGTAAGTTTGTAACCAGTCGAAAAATCCGGGAACGACTTTATCAAGAATTACTGCATAACGTTGCCTTGCGCGTTGAAGATACCAATGATCCTGATAAATTTAAGGTTTCAGGGCGGGGAGAATTACACTTATCCATCTTGATTGAGAATATGCGTCGTGAGGGTTATGAATTAGCCGTATCTCGCCCTGAAGTCATCACCAAAATTGTAGATGGTGAAGTTCACGAACCGTATGAACATTTGATCATCGATCTTCCCGGCGAATTCCAAGGCACAATCATGGAAAAACTCGGTAGTCGTCGCGGCGATTTAAAACAAATGTTATCCGACGATAAAGGTCGCACTCGTCTTGAATATATTATTCCTTCACGAGCGCTGATTGGCTTTCATACTGACTTTCTAACCTTAACTTCCGGCACAGGCATTATGCATCACGTGTTCAGCCATTATGGGGTAGCTGCTAAAGGCGAAATCCAGCACCGTCAAAGTGGCGTGCTCATTGCTAACCAACAAGGCACTGCACTCGCTTATTCACTTTTTAATTTGCAAGAACGGGGTCGTATGCTAATCCCGCCGCAAACCGAGGTTTACGAAGGCATGATCGTTGGTATTCACACACGCGATAATGATTTAGTCGTCAATGTTTGCAAAGCAAAGCAGCTTACTAACATTCGTGCTTCAGGGTCTGATGAAAATATTATTTTAACACCCTACATTCGCTTTTCTCTCGAACAAGGTCTCGAATTTATTGATGACGATGAACTTGTCGAAGTAACCCCAAGCTCAATTCGTTTACGTAAAAAGTTTTTAAAAGAACACGAACGCAAGCGCGCTGATCGGAGTTGAGATTTAAAGGGACTACTTAGGTTTGAGTAGTCCCGTTTTTTAAGCTTGTTACTTCAAGCATAAATCTTTAAAACTTCAATTCATACAAATGTATTGTTTAGTTAACTTCTCAAACGCTCTACGATTACTCTCATTTCCTTTATGGACAATTCATAAAATAATTTTCCATCGTAGAAAAGGTGCGCGTATCCATGCGATCAACATACAACATGCCTTGTAAATGATCGAATTCATGTTGCAAAATTCTTGCGTACCACCCATAAGCACGAATCGTTATGGGTTCACCTTTTTCATTTAACCCTTCCACTTTAACATTACGTGCTCGCGGCACCATACCAACGAAATCTTTAACACTTAAGCATCCTTCATAAAATTGTACATACTCAGCTGACTCAATAGTTAAAACAGGGTTGATGATAACGTGAAGAGGAACAGGAAAGCGTTCACGAGCTTGCAACTGCTCCTGTGTTGCACCCTGGTGATATTCTTTCTTATCTTCGATGACGATAATTTGTAATGATTCACCAATCTGAGGAGCGGCAAGTCCTACACCTGGCGCTGCCCACATGGTTTCTTTCATGGCTTGAATTAAACATTGCATAGGCGCGGAAAGGATTTCAACTTTATCCACGGGACGCGCAAGTTCTCGTAATACAGGATCGCCCGTTTGTATAATTGTTTGTGTCATGATTTTGTCTCGAGAAAGTGTTTTAATTTATCGCGTTCACCCACAACCAACAGTAAATCTTGTTCTTTCAAAATGGTTTCTGGATCAGGATTTAAAACGCGAATCCGTTTTCGCTCAAGTCCCACGACTAAACCATTAATTTTTTCACGAATCATTGCATCGCGAATCGTCAAATTAATAAATGAATGACCCGATGTCAGAAGGATACCCTTTAATACAAAATTATCTAACAAACGTTTAGGCGGATTGGTTTGAATAGGTGGCTCAATCTCTTTCTTAAGGGCTTCAATTTGCTCATCATTACCAAGGACCACAATAATATCTTGCGCTAACAATTCGTTTTCTCCACGGGGCGATACAAAAATTGAATCATGCCGACAGATTGCCACCACATTGACGCCAAACCGTTGACGTAGTTGAGATTGCGCTAAAGTTAATCCTGCAAAGTTAGAGTTGCTGTTCACTTGCATTTCAACTAAATGCGTTTCCCAGGGGGCAAGAACATTATATCGCTCTTGCAAAACATTGGGTTCAGTGCGGATATTATCTAAAAGCCGCCCTTCAAACCAACGATAGGATGTTTCCATTTTTCGAAAAAAATAAACAAAAAATAAGACAGAAACGATAAATAATAAAATTAAGGTCAGCCATGTATTAAAAAAGACAATACTTAATATCGCGATAAGCGTTAAGGTTGTAAACCAGATAAAAAACATCGTGACTTGTAAGTTATCCATGTCATCTTCAGTTAGCGCGATGCCTTTGGTTGAAAATAACATCCCCCAAATAAAAGGCGACGAAAGAAGTAATGCAACCAATAGTAATGAAGCATTAGCCAGCCAATTATTTTCTGGCCATAAAGCGAGATTATGAAAGATAACATAGTGCGTTAGTGTAAAAATAAGCGTGATAATGATGCTATTAATGATAAGCCGCGTTACAACAGCACGTAGCATATGCTTTTTTGAAGCGGTTAATTGCATGCGATACATCCAGGAACCGTAACGCACTAAAAAATATTGAATCCGCTCAGGTAGCTTGTTTTCTAGTAGCGTACTTAAGCGGCTGGAAGCGCGAATTAAGTAAGGCGTTGTAAAAGTGGTTAACCCAGACACTGCAACAATAATGGGATAAATGATTTTATTGGTGACACCAAGCGTTGCACCAAGGGCAATGATAATAAAGGAAAATTCACCAATCTGAGCCATACTGGAACCCACCCGAATCGATGTTTTAAAACTTTGTCCCGTTAACAATGCTGAACACGTTGTACTTATAAATTTTCCAATAATGGTGAGTACAGAAATATAAAGCACTAATTGCCAATGATTAATAATGATGCGGGGATCAATTAACATGCCGATAGAAACAAAAAAGACCGCTGCAAAAATATCGCGAATAGGTTTGATTAATTTTTGGATTCGATAAATTAATTTGGTTTCAGCAAGAATTGAACCCATGATAAATGCGCCTAACGCTTCTGAATAATTAAAAGTTGCAGCAAGACAAACTAAAAATAAACAAAAAGCGACAGAAAGAAGCGTCAACGTTTCTTCATTGATGTATTGCGCTAAGCGGCTAAAAAGTGGCGGGACTAAAAAATAACCGACAATAAACCATCCACCCACCACTAAAATAAGACGAATGACTGCGTTAATCATGTCGAGAGAAAAAAAGTTTTGCGTCGTAACGATGGTTGTTAACGCAACGAGTAATAAAATAGCGAGTAAATCTTCGACAATTAAAATACCAAAAATCAATTCAGCAAAACGTTTAGTTTTGAGTTTTAATTCTTCAATGGCTTTAATGATGATTGTGGTTGAAGAAATTGAAAGTGCAGCACCGAGGAATAAACTATTATAAACGGACCAATCGATACTACGGCCCGCGAAATATCCTATTGTCATCATTAAAACGACTTCAAGCGTCCCCGTAACGGATGCAGAAAATCCAACCCGAGTTAATTTTTGAAAACTAAATTCTAATCCTAATGAAAACATGAGGAAAATAACCCCCAACTCTGAAAGGATTTGAATATTAGGAATATCGTTGACGAGAGCATGGGGCGGTGTGTAAGGTCCAACTATCATCCCTGCAATTAAATAGCCCAATACCACAGGTTGCTTTATACGTTGAAAGACAAGCGCCACAATACTTGCTACGCAAAGCATAATGGTTAAGTCATAAATAAGTGGAGCTAATGAATGCATATCAAAGTTCCAGTATTAACATTTAACATTTTTTGGGGAAAATTTTTGCACTCCATTGCAGGACAAATTTAAGATTCTAATCGAGAGAGATTAAAATGCTAATTATAACACCGATTCCCACCTTAAAAGATAACTATGTTTGGACGATCATTAACCAGGAATCGCGAGAAGCGATTATCGTGGACCCAGGTGAAGCGGGCCCTGTGCAGGATTTTCTGGAAGCTGAAAAACTTAGTTTAGTTGCCATTTTAATTACGCACCATCATTGGGATCATACCAACGGTATTAAAGCTTTTAAATCAGAGGGTATTGAGGTTTATGGACCTAACAATGAAAGTATTGAAGGATTAACGCATCGTAATCAAGATGACGAAGTGCTTTCATTTAAAGCTTTTCATCTTCAATTTAAATGCATTGCCATACCCGGTCATACGCTTGATCATATCGCCTATTATGGCGATGGGATGTTATTTTGCGGCGATACTTTATTTTCAGCCGGTTGCGGAAGGGTTTTTGAAGGTACAGCCGCGATGATGTTTAAAGCGCTTGAACAATTTAAAAATTTACCGGATGCAACCGCTGTGTATTGCGCGCATGAATACACCCAAGCAAACTTACGATTTGCCCACACGGTCGAACCAAGCAACCATGCGATTCAAAGACGCATTCTCGCAGTTGATGCATTACGTGCCCAAAATTTACCGACCCTACCTAGCACTATCGAAATAGAGAAAGCAACCAACCCTTTTTTCCGATGCGATGTATCTGAGTTGATAAAAAATGTTGAAGATTACGCAGGCGAAAAATTGAATACCCCGCTCGAAGTATTCACCTGGCTACGTAAATGGAAAGATAATTTTTAATGAATAAAAGTAGATACTGTCTTTCAGCACAAATCCATCATTTGTTTAGAGTGAACATTGCGTGACATTGTTGGCTTGATGATCGACCAGAAGCACGGGTTGCAGATGATGGGGGAGTTCGCCTTGGGTGCGGCTTGATGAGTGGATGGATCATCGGGGTTTACGTTAAAGTGTTGTGGGACTGTAAAGGTTTTAAGGTGTGTGAGGATGTGAGGGTTTCCCGTGTTACGCGCTACGCGTTCCCCGGGCTACTGTTCCCATACTATTTCCGTGGTAATGTACAGCCTGGGGACGCGCGAAGCGCGTAACCCAGGACCATCACATCAACATGCCTTTGCGAAATGAAATGTGGCGAGCTACTTTTTTGTGGATGGAAATGGAATCTAAATTATTTTCCTCGCCAGATTAGATTAAGTTCTCTTGCGGCCTTTACATCATCTAAACGTTTAACAGGAAGCGTGTAGGGAGCGCCCTTAAGTAGAGTGGGATCTTTTTTTGCTTCAGCGTAAATGGCAATAAGGGCATCTGCAAAAGCATCTAAGGCTTCTTTGGTTTCCGTTTCAGTGGGTTCAATCAGTAAGCATTCGGGAACTAAGAGCGGGAAATACATCGTGGGCGCATGAAAGCCGTAATCTAATAAACGTTTGGCAACATCAAGAGCCGTAATGTTGAGTGATTTAGATTCTTTCTTTAACGTGACAATAAATTCATGGCTTGCTCGGCGAGTAGGGTAGGCAAGCGTGAACCCGGCGGACCGTAAACGTTCTTGTAAATAATTTGCATTCAATGTCGCAAATTCGGAAACCCGTTGCATCCCTTCTTTACCAAGTAAACGGGCATAAAAATAAGCGCGCAAAATGATGCCTGCATTCCCCATAAACGCAGATAGCCGTCCTATACTTTGTGGGCAGTCAGCAAGCGTTAGCCAACGAAACCCCGATTCAGTTTTAGCTACACGAGGTATAGGAAGAAAAGGTGTTAAGCGCTGGTTAGCTACAACGGGTCCACTGCCAGGACCACCGCCACCGTGCGGCGTTGCAAAAGTTTTATGTAAATTAAGATGCACTACATCAAATCCCATGTCGCCCGGACGGACTTTTCCTAAAATGGCATTAAAATTTGCTCCATCGTAGTAAAGCATACCGCCAGCTGTATGAACGATACGAGCAATCTCTTCAATCTGCTGTTCGAACACACCTAACGTTGAAGGATTGGTCAACATAATACCGGCGGTCTTTGGTCCAACGGCAGCTTTTAAAGCCGTTAAATCTACATTTCCTTCATGATCCGTAGGAATTTCATGAATTTTATAACCACACTGCACCGCAGATGCGGGATTGGTACCATGCGCCGCATCGGGGACTAAAATTTCATCGCGAAGAAGGTCACCACGACTTTGATGATAAGCCCGAATCATGGCAACACCGACAAACTCCCCTTGCGCACCCGCCATCGGTGTTAAGCAGGCAGTTTGCATCCCAGTAACTGCTTGCAAAATTTCTTGTAACTCATAAGTGCAAGCCATGAATCCTTGGCTATGCTCTTCGAGAGACAGAGGGTGGTGTTTTAAAAATCCATCCAGCGATGCCAGTGCGTGCACAGCGCGTGGATTATATTTCATTGTGCAAGAACCGAGTGGATAAAAATGTGTATCGATGGAAAAATTCATGTTAGATAATCGGGTGTAATGTCGTACGACTTGTAATTCCGATACTTCAGGTAAAACTGGCAAGGACTTTCGCAATAATGCTTCCGGAATATCATCACAACAGTGTTGATCGGGTTCTTTAGGCAAAACGGCTTTAGCATAACGATCAGTGCGTGATTCTTCAAAAATTAGCCGTGACATACTAACTTTCCTCCTGCTAATAAATGAGCTAGCTGATCGCGCAGCATCGCAAGATCGACTGACGTTTTTGTTTCAGTCGCAGCAATGAGTATGCAATCTTGTAACTCCGGATACGTTTCGCTTAAAGCGTATCCCCCCTGAATTCGAGATTTAGCCAATTCGGCTAAAACTTCTTTTGCAGGTTTATTTATTTTAAAAACCACTTCATTAAAGAAGGGTGCGGAAAATACTTGCTGAACACCGGGAATGGTTTGCAACATGACGGTTAATTCGCGTGTACGTTGATGAGAAAGCTCAGCCAGCCGGCGCAAGCCCTTCGCGCCCATTAAACTCATAAAAATAGTTGAAGCAGTTACCATTAACCCTTGGTTAGTGCAAATGTTAGAAGTCGCTTTACCACGGCGAATATGTTGTTCGCGCGCTTGCAGTGTTAAAACAAATCCACGTTTACCATCGAGGTCAACGGTTTGTCCCACTATTCGACCCGGCATTTGTCTAACTAAAGCTTGTTTACAACAAAGAAATCCATAATAAGGTCCGCCCGATGCAAGTGGAATACCCAACGGTTGGCCCTCACCGCAAGCAATATCAACACCATTTGTGCCCCATTGACCCGGGGGTTTGAGAAGCGTCATTGCTAAAGGATTGACGACGCCAATTGAAAAAATTTTATGATCCCGTGCCCAATCGGTTAGTTCATCAACGGCTTCCAATGCACCAAAAAAATTAGGTTGAGGAATGACTAAAGCCGCGACGTCTTCAGTCGCAAATTTTGCTAATAGATTAAGATCAATTCTACCTGTCGTCTTATGATAAGGAACTTCAATTAATTCGATTGCTTGTTGCTTAACAATTGTTTCTACAGTATGGCGATAATGTGGATGAACAGTTCGTGGTAATAATATTTTTACTTTGTCTTTTTTATGTAACCTTGCAGCCATTAAAATAGCTTCAGCAAGCGCTGATGCGCCCTCATACAATGATGCATTTGAAACATCCAGCTGCATCAAGTTGGCCATCATGGTTTGATATTCATAAATTAATTGCAAACTACCCTGACTTGCTTCTGCTTGATAAGGTGTATAAGCCGTCATGAACTCGCCACGGGTAGCTATTTGCCAAACCGCCGCTGGTATAAAATGTTCATAAGCACCGGCACCGATAAAACATAACAATTGCGCATCGCTTTCAGCTCGCACTTCCATTTGTTGACTGAGTTCGAGTTCTGATAACCCTTCCAAAACATTGTCAAGTTTTGCAATGCGTAAATTTTTAGGAATTTCTTCAAAAAGTGTATCGACTTTATCAATGCCAATAGTAGCAAGCATTTCTTGCACATCTTTTTTCGTATGGGGGATAAAAGGCATACTCATTACCAGCTAGTGAAAGGAAAAAATAAATGCATTAGTGAGCTTCTGATGCCACTACTTTAGTATATTCATCAGCATTAAGAAGTTCAGGCTTTTGACGATCGAAAGGACGCACGCGTACCAACCAACCTTTCCCATAAGGATCTTCATTAATAAGTTGCGGATTTTCAATGACAGCGTCATTAATTTCAATGATTTCGCCTGGTACAGGACAATAAATATCTGCAGCAGCTTTAACCGATTCAACCACAGCGCATTCTTGTCCCATTTCAAAATTACTTTCCAATTCCGGCAGCTCTACATAAACAAGATCACCTAACATTGTTTGAGCATGATCGGTAATGCCAATGGTTAGCATCTCATTTTCTTTTTTGATCCATTCATGGGTTTTCGTGTACTGTAATTGTGGTGGAATTTTACTCATTGCAATGCTCCAAATTAAATCTGTATGGGTAACGCTTATTCAAACATTTTTTTACCTTTGCGCACAAAAGGTGGTTTAACAATTTTGGCAGGAATAGCTTTATTACGAATCTCTACGGTACAAGTCTCACTAATCTGCACGGGCACGCGGGCTAACGCAATGCTTTTAGCAAGCGTCGGTGAATATCCACCACTTGTAACATACCCTTCTGGACCGTTCGCAAAAACAACCCGTTGATGGTTGCGAATAACACCGGGTCCTTCTAATACCAGACCGACCATATGGCCTGCTGGGTTTTGATTTTGCAACAAGGAAAGTGCCTTGCGGCCAATGAAATCACGATCTGTTGGTTCCATTGCAACCGTCCAACTTAAATTTGATTCCAAGGGCGTAACCGTTTCATCCATATCATTGCCATATAAATTTAAACCCGCTTCCAAACGCAATGTATCACGGGACCCCAACCCGCATGGCTTGATGCCGGCGACGAGGGCTTTTTCCCAAATGGATTCAGCAAAAGCCACGGGAAAAATCATTTCAACGCCTTCTTCACCTGTATAACCTGTTCGCGCTATCAGCCAGTCGTCAAACGTAAGGAAAGAAAAATTTTTGAGGGCAGAAAGATCTTCTTTACTGATCACATCCATCTCAGCAACTTTCTGATAAGCAAGTGGACCTTGAATTGCAAGCATGCACAAGTCGAGACGTTCCTGGATGGTTAACTCAAACGCATTACTTTGTTTTCGCATCCATGCTAAATCTTTTTCACGTGTACCGGCATTGATCACAATGCGGAAATCTGTTTCCGATAATTTATAAACAATTAAATCATCGATCACACCACCCTTTTCATTCAGCATGCATGTATAAATTGCTCGCCCCGGTGTAATACGATCAATATTATTTGCAAGCAAATAACGTAAATAAGGTGCAGCATCTTTTCCAGAAATATCGACAACTCCCATATGAGAAACATCGAACATCCCTACTTCACGACGAACAATATGATGCTCTTCAATTTGCGAACCATAATGTAACGGCATGTCCCACCCAGCGAAATCAACAATTTTGGCCTGCGCTTTGACATGCTGCGCATAAAATGGTGTTTGTTTACCCACGTTTTTTACCCTTTTCTAGATTAGACTTGCGTGCAGAAGTATATAACGATTCCAATCTAAAATGAACGCCTTGAAAGATGCTTAAAAGAAAGAAACATTTTTCTTTTCTTAAGTCTTTCTTAAGAAAAAGACCATATGATCGGGTTTGTTAAATCATATTCATGGAGCAGATAATGACAATAAAAGATGGACATAAAAATCATATAAACACAATGATTGGATATTTATTGGATTTCTCGGAAGACCCACGCGAATTGAGCAAGGAAATTGACGAGTTAATTTTAGCCCTTTCACAACCAGTCAATGTAGAGAATAGTTTTTATCATTTCCGTAAATATTTACTTCAACCCCAAGAAACGTTATTGGGTCTTGAAAACATGAATGATAAAGATCATCAAATTACAATTGGTGAAGCTAGACGCTGCTTACTCGAACTTTGCCAAAATGCCTTGTCTGGATTGATTACGCCTAATTCGTTGCACTTTCAATCTCTAAAACAAGCCTTTGAGAAAATGGTGCTTGAATTGAGTCATCAACATGATAATCAAAACGTTTTTAAATCGCTTTATCCCGCCGCAGATGGTGGAATGGTCATTGGAAGTCATATTGAAAAGCCCGGCCAAATTTATAATGCATCCATCAGTTTTTCTGGAGACCAGGCTTATTTAAATTTTCATATAACAAAATATTTTAATACGAATACTTATCATAAATCTTTCCAAGCTGCGCCCATTCATGATCCAACATTTAATGTGGCAACCTTCATTCTCCATATTTCTGCTAAAGCAAATAAATATGCCGCAAAAGTGGTCAAAGAATATGTACTCGATTTTTTTTTGGGAAACAAATATATTTCGCTCGTAGAATTTGTTTCGCTTTTATCAAATAAAAATAATAGCTTTGTTTTAACCCATGAATTTTATTTGGATTTATTTCTCAATAATAAAATTGACATTGATTTTTTTAATAACGTTAGTGATGCAATTATCGATCCAAATGTTATTGATTTAATCAAGAACAAGTTATGCACCTATGATCATTTGCTTTTAATCCAACCCCACCATGTACCGCTTATTATTGCTTACAATAAATTATTATTAACTCATACCATCACGATCGATCAGATTATCGATATAGACAAAGACCAAAGTAAAATATTTAAAATGCCAGTCATTATTAATAAAATTATGAAACATGATTATAATTTTAACGATGTAAAAAAAATACCATCTTACTTAAAACCTATCTTAAGCAAACAATTTAATAATGAGTATTTAGCCACACATGATGTCCCAATTTATGCATTGACGAGAATAGATGAAGCAAAAGCTAAGTTATTACAAACGAAAGAAATGCAAGATTTGATGGATAAAAATATAATTAATTTTTTAGATATCCATCAATTTGAACCAGAAACCCGTGCAGCTATTACTCGGCCTAAAATTTTAAAATTATTGACAGATAGGTTGCTCACTCTCGACCAATTAAATAGTCTACCTTTAAGCGGGATCAAGCTTGTTGATGAACATCCTTACATTACGGATTGGCTGAAACAAGGCATCATTAATGATACATCGCTTTATGCAAAAAAATTAAAACACTTCTATGCAGAAGTGTATGCAAATCGGTTGCTAGCACTTATTAACAATAAACCATTTACGTGTTCTAATCACATTGATTCTATGATTAGCCTTAAAAAAGAAATGCGTTTAACGGCGTATCATGCTGAAGTGACTAAAGAAAAGCTTATCGAAGCTATTAATGATGTTCTTTTGGAAAAACTAAAGCATCAATTTAAAAAAAATCTAAATCAAACTTTACCTTATTATACTGCTCAATGTTTACGTGAATTAAAGCATATACTTACCCATTCGCATGGATTTTCTGCAAAAGATAAATTAATTCAATGTAGCCTTAAGGCAAGTGAATTTTTGAATGAAACGCAAGATACTCCTGTAATTAAAAAACAAAAAAGCATGCCCTCTGACGGTTTTTTTAAAGGAAAGCAGTCATCTGAAATTAATTTAGATCAGCTTTGCAAAGGGTTGAGTGAACTTCACGCAATACTTGATCCCCATGCGGAAATTGCAGTAAAACCCAATCAATCTTTTTTTAGCTTCCTATCTTAGGTAAATAACGACGGTTACCTACGGCATAATTAATTAAAAAAGATTTAAGGGTTACCCATCGGTTTACACTTTGCAGCCCTTTTACACGGGCTGCTTGCAAAAACGAAGATTGATTTTGATATAATTTTTCTAAGCTATCAATCATCATCAGCATCGGTAAATTGTCAGCTTTACGCCAACGCTCGTAACGACGCAAAGGACGTATTCCGCCGATATCATGATCACGTGTCTCGCTCAAGACTTCCGCCAAGGACGCGGCGTCAAGTAATCCTAAATTCACACCTTGTCCCGCAAGAGGATGAACAAGATGAGCTGCATCACCCACCAATGCAATTCGTTCGCGAATATAGCTTGCAGCTCTGGCACGAGTGAGTGGAAAAATTTGTCGTTCCGCGACCCATTCCACTTCGCCTAGTTGTTCAAAACAAATAGCCTGTAATGTAGTTTTAAATGACGAAACATCACAATCAACTAACCGAAGGGCGTCGTCTTTGGGTAATGACCACACAATAGAAGAAAGATAAGGATCCTGCAGCGGAAGAAAAGCCAGTATACTGTTCTGCAAAAAAAATTGGCGAGCAATGGCAGTGTGAGGTTTTGAACTTTTAATATTAGTAACAAGTGCTGATTGATTATAATGAACTTGGTGGTTCGCTATGCCAGCTTTACTGCGCAACCACGAACCTGAGCCATCGCAAGCAATGGCTAATTTTCCCGAAAAACACACGCCTTGTTCAGTTGTTAATGTAACTTTATCTTCCCCATAACTCACAGCGTTTAACTGTACTGGGCGCACCCACGTAATGTTGTCGAATGCTTTTACTTTTTCAGCTAATGCCCAATGTAAGAGTTGGTTTTCAACAATAAAGCCTAACGTTGGCTCCCCGATCATTTCAGCCTTAAAATGTAGTTCAGCATGATGAGCATCAACAACCACCATTTCAGCAAAAGAACTCACGCGATGATGGGCAATTGTTTCCCACACCCCCACGTGCTTTAAAATACGCATGGTTGATAAGGTTAACGCACTAACACGATGCTGGTAAGGAGTAGAGGACCAGGTAGGTGGAGAGGGATTGGTTTCTAAAATTACAATTTTTTTATTTTTCTGCGCGGCTAACATGACAGCAAGCGCACAACCTACAATGCCGCCGCCGACAATAAGCATATCATAATCATGACACTGCATAAGTAACTCGATTAAAGGCAACCTTTTAAAGTCGCCTCGCTTATTTTAATTAATTTTTATTTGTCATTTAAAATGGTAAAACTAAATCAGGTTTAACTGATAACAACCAACTCCGAAATAAGTTTTGAATATTGACTAACATCGTTTCATTGATGGCTTCAAATCGTAAAATCAAATACGGACTTGTATTGGAAGGTCGAACTAAACCCCAACCTTTAGCGAAATTAACGCGTACTCCATCAAATGTAATGATATCTTCTGCATCCGCAAAATGAGCTTGCTCACGCAAACGGTCCATCAAGGCAAACTTTTCTTCTTCTTCGACTAATATCTTTAATTCGGGGGTATTAACACTATTAGGGACAGCTGCAAAAAATTCGGCACTCAGCTCAGCTTGTTCCGACACTATTTCAAGTAGGCGTGCACCTGCATAAAGTGCGTCATCAAAGCCATACCACCGATCGTTAAAAAAGAAATGTCCACTCATCTCACCGGCTAATAGCGCTCCGGTTTCTGCAACTTTGGCTTTAATTAACGAATGACCCGTTTTCCACATTAAAGGGACACCGTGATGAGCGCGGATTAATTTATCCAAATGTTGCGTACATTTAATATCATAAATAATTTTGGAATGGGGTTTTTTTAATAATAAAGCTTTGGCAAAGACCATGAGTAATCGATCTGGATTAATAATTTCTCCAGCACTCGTCACAACACCTAAGCGATCACCATCGCCATCAAATGCTAAACCCAAATCAGCTTGATGTTCACGTACCGCCTTGATTAAATCTTGCATGTTCTCAGCTTGCGAAGGATCGGGATGGTGATTGGGGAAAGTACCGTCTATTTCACAAAATAATGGAATGACATTGCAGCCTAATTGTTTAAATAACGCCGGCGCAATTTCTCCCGTGACGCCATTTCCCGCGTCAATAACAATTTTGAGAGGACGCGCCAAAGTAACATTATGCGTCATGTGGTAAATATAACGTTCGGCTATATTAACTTGACGATAAACGCCCGCGCCGACAACAAAACGTTTTTCAAGAATGCGTTGGTATAAATTTCGAATGCCCTCCTCGGCGAGCGTACAACCCTGGATGACAATTTTTAAACCGTTATAATCCGGTGGATTGTGACTGCCAGTTAGCATTACGCCTGAATGCTCAGTAAAAACATGTGCTGCATAATACAATAAAGGCGTGGGTGCTTGCCCTATATCAGTAACATCACATCCCGTCGCCAATAACCCTTCGCGAAGTGCCTGACTTAATGCAGGACCCGACAAACGCCCATCACGTGCCAGTGCGATTTGCGTTTCACCTTTTTCTCGAATTAAGGAGCCGATGGCTTGACCGATTTGAAAAATCGTTTGGGCATTAAGTGTATCGCCTGCAATCCCTCTAATATCATAGGCTCGAAAAATCGTCGGGCTTAAAACGTCCTTTATCATTTTAATTTTTTCCTGAATGACCAAATCCACCTTCCCCGCGCGAGGTTTCTTCAAATTCTTCTACGACTTCGAAGTTTGTCCGCACAATAGGTACGATGACCATTTGTGCAATGCGGTCCCCTGGTTCGACTGTATAAACAATTTCACTCCGGTTCCAACAAGAAACCATCAGCGGGCCTTGATAGTCTGCATCAATCAACCCAACTAAATTACCTAATACTAATCCATGTTTATGACCTAAACCGGAGCGCGGTAAAATAATGGCGGCAAGCTGAGGATCGGCAATATAGATAGCTATACCGGTTTTAATTAAAACGCTTTGATTCGGCAATATTGCTAAAGGCGCGTCAATGCAAGCGCGTAAATCAAGACCTGCTGCATGACTTGTTTCGTATTGAGGTAAAGGATACGTTGTTCCGATTCTTGCATCCAAAATTTTAAGTTGTATCGTTTTGTTAACAGGAACGTTGGACGATAAATCAGATAGCTTGGATAGATGGTTTAAACTTTCAGTCATAATGAATTACTCATCTATTAAAAGTGAATTAGACAATGGGTCTCGCTTGATAACGGTGTGCAATCAATTCGATCAATTGGCGGGCGAGCTTTTCTTTCGGCATACGGGGAAAAGCAACGTGCTCATGTGCATCAATGACCGTCACTTCGTTATCATCGGATCCCAGACCAACTTTTTCTCCGACACGATTAGCAATAATGATATCCATTTGCTTACGCACACGCTTTGCACTCGCCTGATTAACCACATCCTCTGTTTCTGCTGCAAATCCCACAACAAAAGGACGTGGTTTTAATTGACTCACAGCCGTAATAATATCTGGATTACGGTGAAGTGTCAGTTGCATTGACGCATCCGTTTTATGAATTTTTTGAGTCGCAATGGCTTCACTGCGGTAATCACCCACCGCAGCAACGCCTATAAACAAATGACAAGTTGTCGCCCTCGTCATAACGGCTGCATACATTTCTTGAGCACTTTTGACTGGAATAATATCGACACCTTCGGGCGGATTAAGGGTCACAGGACCACTGATGAGCGTGACTTTCGCGCCAGCTGCATGTGCTGCCGCAGCTAAGGCATATCCCATTTTTCCAGAACTGCTGTTACTGATAAAACGGATGGGATCAATTGCTTCCACCGTCGGGCCTGCAGTGATGAGAACGCGCTGTCCTTGCAGTTTTCCTGTTTTAAATAAATTTGCAACTGCATCCACAATGGCGTGCGGTTCCATCATCCGACCAGGGCCCACATCCCCACACGCTTGACTACCTTGATCCGGTTGCAAAAGGTGGACTTGATTGGCTTGCAAGATTTGTAAATTATTTTGCGTGGGTGCGGAAAGCCACATGCGCTGATTCATGGCGGGCGCGATCATAAGGGGTGCAAGTGTAGCAAGACACAGCGTCGTTAATAAATCACTTGCCGTACCATGGGCAATGCGAGCCATCGTATCTGCAGTTGCTGGAGCAATCAAAATAAGGTCCGCCCATCGCGCGAGCTCAATATGGCCCATTGCAGCTTCTGCCTGCAGATCAAATAAATCATCATGGATAGGGAATCCGGAAAGGGCTTGCATGGTGAGGGGCGTAATAAACCGTTTGGCGTTCTCCGTCATGACGACTCGCACGATGGCGCCTGCTTCTCGCAAGCGACGGGTCAGATCAGCACTTTTGAATGCTGCGATACTTCCCGTCACCCCTAAAATAATATGTTTACGATCAAGATTTAACGTCATATAAACCTACCTAAAACTGACTCGATCTAGTTAATTATCACCCCATGGAATTGAGGCTAGGTTGCTTTAAAATATTGCTCTCACAAGGAGATTCTGGTATAAGTTGCACCCTCATAACATCATCCTTCGTTTAATGAATTTTTTATAGAGACTACATCATGGCTAAAAAATGCCCAGTCACTGGCAAAGGTCCTTTAGTGGGAAATAATGTCTCACATGCCAACAATAAAACAAAGCGTCGTTATCTACCCAATTTACAATATAAGCGTTTTTGGTTAGAAAATGAAAAGCGTTTTGTGCGTTTACGCGTGAGCACGCGCGGTATGCGGATTATCGATAAATATGGTATTGAAACCATACTTAACGACTTGAAATTACGCAGTCAAATTGTAAATTAAGCAAAAGGTTACTTTCCATGCGCGATAAAATTAAAATGCTCTCCACGGGTAAAACTAAAGCCGGTAAGACTACGGGTACCTTTAAGACGACCACAAAAAACAAAAAGAAAACAACAGAGAAATTAAAGCTGAAGCATTATGATCCCCGTGCTTACAATGCCGAGACCGGCAAGAATGGCATGCACGTTTTGTTTGAAGAAACGAAGATTTAATAATATTGCTTCATCTGCGCTTTTTATCCAGATTGTCTTGAAGGTTGGTTTTACAGTAAATCAACCTCTTTTTTTACCCCCTGTCTCTTTTTTTACTCTATAAAAGATTGGGTTTGCAGCGATTAGCTGTTGACTTTAAACTTTCAAAAAGACAAATTGAAGAAGAATTAAGAAGCAATCGTTAACAGATTACTTCTTAATTTCATGAGGTTATCTAGCTTCTTGCGGAACGTAGGTTTTCAATCGACGCGCGAAATTATGTAACGTTTCAATGCGCGTGGCTTCAGCTTGCTGACACCATTCATGGAGCGCATCTAATAACTCTTTTTGACTTGCGGTACTTCTGCTCCAAATATCCTGCAACTTCAGTCTAAATTGATACAGCACGCGTAAGGATTGAAAATGTTCCAAAACCTTAGCCAATTTAGCACGGTGAGAAGGATGCATAATGGAAGCTTCACGCACTAAAGCAGTCTCGGCATCCGAATCCAGTAAGGATTTATTTGCATCATTCGTTGCACGTTTTTTCTCTTCACGCAAAGCAGGCAACATTACATCGCGGGTGTAACGCGCCATAACTTGTAAGCGGTACGTGATAAGCGCGGTGAGTGTATCGGAATCGATAGATGTTTTATCTGGAATAACTTTAATTTCCGGCACTTTTCTTTTAGGTTTAGCCAAGCCAAAAACTTGTAAAGTACGAATTACCATCCAGCCTGCGTCAACCTCCCACCATTTGGCAGAAAATTTAGCAGAACTTGCGAAAGCATGATGATTATTGTGTAACTCTTCACCGCCAATAAAAATACCGAGCGGTACTACATTACGTGAAGCATCTTTACTTTCATAATTTCGATAGCCCCAGAAATGTCCAATCCCATTCACAACACCGGCTGCAAAGAAAGGAATCCAGCCCATTTGAAGTGCCCAAATTGTCAAACCTAAAGGACCAAAAAGGATGATGTTGGTGGCTAACATCGAGAGGATGCCAAGCATCGAATGTTTAGTATAAACATTGCGCTCCATCCAATCATCGGGTGTACCTTCACCATATCGCTCCATAGTCTCAGCATTGGTCGCTTCTTTACGGTAAAGTTCAGCCCCTTCAAAAAAGACTTTTTTAATGCCGCGTGTTTGTGGACTATGAGGATCTTCATCCGTTTCAACACGAGCATGATGTTTGCGGTGAATAGCAGTCCATTCTTTGGTCACCATCCCTGTTGAAACCCATAACCAAAAGCGGAAGATATGACTAACAATAGGATGCAAATCCACAGAACGATGAGCTTGGCAACGATGTAAATAAATCGTAACCGAAAGAATAGTAAGTTGAGTAAAGCCAAGTAGAACCAGCAAATAGCCCCACCAGGGTAATTGGATCAGACCAAGCATGCAAAATTCCTCTTAAAAAATGGGCCCAAACAAGTTAGTCTGGGTTTCGCATCATTATAATATAGATCGAAATTTAAACCTATGCCTGAATTACCCGAAGTAGAAACAACCCGATTAGCATTGAAAAATTTTGTTATTCAACAAGTTATTAAGTCGGTGACGCTACGCCAACTCAAGTTGCGCTGGCCTATTCCTGCAGATTTAGATAAAAAATTACACAATAAAACCGTCTTAGATTTAACCAGAATGGGTAAATATTTACTTTTTCATTTTCAAAACGGTGCTTTACTCCTTCATCTCGGCATGTCAGGACGTCTTCATTTTCATCAAGAACCGTGCGCACCCGGCGCTCACGATCACGTTGATATACATTTCCAGAATGGGACATTTTTACGATTTACCGACCCCCGGCGCTTTGGTGCGCTACTCTGGACTGAGGCGCCATTTGCCGAACATAAACTTTTAAAACATCTTGGCATTGAGCCTCTCATCAAAACGTTTAACGCTGCTTACTTGTTTGAACAAACTAGACGTCGAAAACTCCCTATAAAATCGCTCTTGATGGATAGTAAAGTGATTGTTGGCATTGGAAATATTTATGCGCAAGAAGCCTTATTTGAAGCGGGTATCAAACCAACCAAAGCTGCCGGCCTTTTGACCCTTGCGCAAAGCGGACGGCTCGTAAAAGCCATTCAAAGTGTTTTAAAAAAAGCGCTCAAAAGCGGGGGCACAACTTTTCGAGACTTCCGCAGTCCCGATGGAAGCCGTGGTTATTTTTCGCTGAAACTTAAAGTGTATGGAAAAGAAGGACTGCCGTGCAGCGTTTGCGCCTCTACGCTCAAAACAATCCGTATGTCAGGTCGGAGTACCGTGTATTGTAATTTTTGTCAGAAATAGAAACGTTTAGAGTGAGTTGCTTTACTACACGTCAAGTGTACGTTTACCTTAATGCTGCGCACTAAATTGCTCTAAATCTACAACATGGTGGTGGAATGCATTAATACTCGGACGGTGGCCGATGCTGATGATAGAGCACTGAGGGAGCTTGGTTTTTACCAGCTGATAAAGTGACGCTTCATTCGCTAAATCTAACATCGATGTGCTTTCATCGAGAAAGACCCAATCGGGTTTATGCAGCAAGATACGGGCGAAAGCAATCCGTTGCTGCTCTCCTGGAGACAATTGCTCGGACCATGCCGCTGTTTCGTTCAGGCGCGGGATTAAATTCGACAAATTGGTTTCTTCTAAAGCTTGCTTAATTTCATCCTGCCAATGAGCGTCGTGTTTATGAGGAAATAAAATAGCATCAGCCAAAGAACCAAGCGGCATATAAGGTTTTTGAGGAACAAACATCATTTGTTGATCGCGAGGCAAAATAATATTGCCGGAGGCATAGGGCCAAATGCCAGCTAAAGCGCGAATAAAAGTACTTTTACCGATGCCAGATCGTCCAGTAATTAAATAATTTTGGCCATGTTCGAAAGTCGTGTCGACTTTCACTAAAAGTTTTTCATTGCGTGGTGTTTCGATATTAATGTCTTGCGTAATGATAGAATTTTCGTCATGTCTGGTGGTGACCAAATGATTTTGTGCCGCAGCTTTATGCTCAATCTCATCTAAATGATTAAGAAAACTAGTGAGTCGATTTGAAATTGCTTTCCAATTTGCAATTTGATTGTATGAATTAACTAAATAAGAAAGAGAGTCTTGCACCCGCCCGAATGCTTGCAAGCTTTGCATCAACCCGCCCAATAAAAAAACTTTGTCAAAATAATTAGGTAAAGCAACAGCGAGAGGCAGAATAACGGCAGCTTGATTATAGCCTGCGGTAAACCATAACAACATTTTTTGCCGCATGATTATGAGATAAAAATTATCTAAAACGCGGCGAAATGAATTTTTCAAAATATGCTTTTGATGCGCCTCACCTCGATATAATGCAACGTGTTCTGCATGGGTCCGTAAATCCATCGCAACATAACGAAAAGAAGCTTCACGTCGTTGTTGCTCAAAATTAAGGGAAATAAGGGGATGACCAATTTTAAATGTTATTAAAGTCCCTAACAAAGCATAGATTAAACTGACCCAGACTAAATACCCGGGAATATTTAAATGACCTAAACTCCCTATAGGAATGGTCAATACACCGGAAAGCTGCCAAAGAATATAAATAAAAGCAAAAAAAGTGGTAACCGCTCCCACAATGCCAATGGCTAAATCCAACGAAAAGTTAACTAAGGCACCTGCATCTTCTTGAATACGTTGATCAGGGTTATCTACACGTTTGTCGAATTGCTCAAGATAATAATAACCACGATTTTTTAACCAACGATTAATAAATTGGTTGGTCAGCCATTTCCGCCAACGTAATCCAAACATTTGGGAAAGATAAAAACGATAGACAGCAAAGACAATATAAAAGGCTGCTAAGGCAAAAAAAATAATGAGTAATCGAACGGCGGCTTTTTTATCGTAAGCTTGCAAAGCATTATAAAAATAATTGTACCAATAATTAAATACAACATCGAAAGCCACTAAAACAATGGTCATGCCGATGATCACGGCGAATAAAACAAATGCGAGATAACGCTGGTCAGATTGCCAGTAGGCGCGAATGATTTGCCAGGTTGTAAATTGCCGTGAGGTAATTAATTGTTTCATCACTACCCTACAAAATTTATCCTAAAATTTATACTACTGAAATGCGTTCCGTATTGCTATGGTCTTGCTTTAACCAAAAGAGGGGTTGGCCTGAGTCAGAATTCCATGCAAAATAAGAAACCATCTCGAAGTCCTCAGAAAAGCGAGCAAAAACTGCGTATGAAGAAGCGCGTATCGATTTATTTCCTCCTTTTTACTTTAACGCAATTGATCTGTGGCTGTAGCTATAATCCATTTATTGCAAATAATCATCTCACGGGCTCTCCCGCAGGCGCGGCCATTGGTGCAGGGGTCGGTGTGGGTGGTACAGCATTACTAAACGCCCCTAAACCTGTGATGGCGATTGCCGGGATTGGTGGTGGCATGCTGGGTTACTATGTAACGACGTTACGTTATGATGCTGGTGGCATCTTCCAAGCGGGTGGTCAAGTCTATAAAGTCGGGGGATTTATTGGCATTTACATGCAAACCGATAAACTGTTTGAAACAAACACGGCAATCTTATTACCCCAAGCGGAACCCATTTTAGATAGTGCAGTGCAAGTACTTAACCGCACGCCACGAAATAATATTGTTATTTCGGGCAATACGAGCGGTTTTTATCGTTCTAAATGGGAGCAATGTTTATCGGAAGAACGCGCTAAAGTGGTTAGCGCGTACCTGTGGAATGCTGGAATTAATAATTTTAAAGACACAGGACCCGATATGCGAAAACTCAACTATGTCGGTCACGGTGACTATTTCCCTATTGCAAGCGACCTTACAGAGGAAGGTCTTCGCAGCAATAGCCGCATTCAAATTACTTCCTATCCCTCTGACTGCGATTTGAGGTTAGACCAAGGTAACATGACCGTGCATAACATTGGCGCGACCGATGATTCAGGAATATCCAATTATTCAAAGCAACGTTGTCGTGGAAATGGAGATTGCTAAAATTTGCAGGGACCGCTGAAAAATCACAAATACGCTTGCAAAGTTTGCCAAACTAATGCCGGTTTAATGGTCTCAAAACAAGCGGGCGCAACATCACGGGTGCCTTTGAAATGACATTGACGATTAATACATGGTGCACAGGGAAATTGCGCTGCAAGTTGATGCGAGTGATTTCCTAATGCGCCCGTGTAAATTGGATTCGTTGAACCATAAAGTGATACCGTTGGAATATTAAGCGCCGCAGCCAAGTGTCCAAAACCTGTATCCACCGTTATCACGGCTTGCGCACCGCTTAAAATCGTAAACATTTGAGGTATTTTAACGTAAGGTAAAACTTCGACATTTTCTATATTGCGCGCGATTCGTTTCGCTCTTGCAACTTCTTCATCATTTCCACCACTAATCTTAATATGAAAATTTGCAGATTGCGCCAATGACGCAAGTTGAATCCAATAAGCCTCTGGCCATTGCTTACTTTCCCATGTCGTACCATGTAAAAAAACAAGATATGGATTTTTTTCTCTGTGTGTTGTTGTTGGCGTAATACCAAATTGAGGTAAGGTATTTTTAAGCGGATAATTAAGCGCAAGACTAAATAAATTGCGCATGCGAATAACGGCGTGTTGATAAAAATTGACTGGATATTTTTCCTGATAAGCAAAAGATGCATAACTTTCGCGCGCTGATTTAAAATCTAATCCTGCCCGCTTACCTTTGGCAAAAAAAGTTAAGAATGCACTTTTTACTAAGCCCTGCGCATCTAGAATCAGATCATATGATTCATTTTTAAGAAGCGATCGCAATGCATGCAAACCTTGATAGGTTTCTTTAGAAAAAATATTTTTACGCCACCTTCGTAAAGCAACCGGAATGACTTTGCTAACACTTGGATGCCACGCTGGTATACTTGCAAATGATTCTTCGACCATCCAATCAAATTGGATATTTTTTATGGCATGAGTTGCATCCGTTAAAGCTGGCAACGTGTGAATGATGTCGCCCATCGACGATGTTTTGACCAGTAACACTCGCATTAATGTGTCCCCCAGCCAGCGATCAGTGACAAAATTTGCTGGGGGCGAAGTTCACGCATGCATTGATGATGGCCCAAAGGACATTCACGTTCAAAACAAGGCTGACAGGGTAAATTCTGCTTTAAAACGCGCGCCGAGGTTGAAAGCGGCGGCGTAAATTTGGGACTGGTCGGCCCATATAATGCAACGAGAGGTCTTTGAAGCGCTGCCGCGACATGCATTAAACCTGAGTCATTGGTTACAAGACCGGTAGCATAGGAAAGTAAATCAATGGTTTCAGCAAGCGTAACTTTACCGGCAAAATTATGACATCCGCCAGTTAAACCCTGCTGAATCACTTGCGTAATAGCGTCATCATGCTTTGATCCAAATAACCAGACTTGCCATCCTTCTTTAACTTTAGCTTGCGCAACTTCTGCAAAATATTCTGTCGGCCAGCGTTTGGCTGAACCAAAAGCAGCTCCTGGCGATAAAGCAAGAATGGGTGCTTGGGTAGCATGAAGGTGTAATCGATCAA
Organism: Gammaproteobacteria bacterium; assembly: GCA_013816845.1. Classification (NCBI taxonomy): domain Bacteria; kingdom Pseudomonadati; phylum Pseudomonadota; class Gammaproteobacteria; species Gammaproteobacteria bacterium. The sequence continues at coordinate 263,258 of JACDDU010000003.1, read as the reverse complement.
GCGTCAGTTGCCTTGATTCTTGTTGAATCGAGAAGGCAGGATAGGCATACGGTTGCGGTAATATAGAATTTTTAGGCAAACCAAGCGCCATATATTGTTCAATCAAAAGTGGATGGCTTTGCTTATTAAGCACGCGAGGATCGGTTAATAACACACGACGACCTTCCCGTTGATAACCTGTGCGCCATGGGATTTTTGCAAACCAGGGAATTAAGGCCGACTTAAAAGAATTAGGAAGAATAATAGCTTGATCATACTGAGCAGTGCGTAAAGTACATCCTAAATGGAACCGTGCTTTTAGGTGTAACTCACCGTGTGCCATAGGCAGAGGAATAGCCTGATTGATTTCAGGCATACGGGATAAAATTGAAAACGTCCAATCAGAAGCAAGCACATCGATTTGATGGAGGGGATTTTGTTGTTTCAGCAATTTAAATAACGTTTGAGCCATGACCATATCACCAACCCAAGAGGGGCCGATGACAAGAATTTTACGAGCCATGGCAAACACTACTTTTCAAGAGGCTTAAATCCTTGTAATACATATTCTGCACCACAGTAAGGACAAACCACTGAGCCTAATTCTTCGATGGGTAAATAAACCCGAGGATGGGCATCCCAAATGCGTCGGTCGCGTGGCGGACAAGAAAGTGGCAAATCTTGGTGAGAAATTTCGTAACGTCGTTTTGTACACGCTTGTTTATCGGTTTCCATCACAACACCTTTTATTATCATTATAAACCGAAGACTTAAATGTTACTCCGCAGTATTGAGCGGTACCCAAGTTCGATACAAACTTATCGCAAGATAAAGCACCAAATAACCTACCGAAATGGCAACTAAAAAATGATTAGACTTGGGATAAAGCCAAAGCAACCCACAAGTCGCAACGCCCCATATGACAGTTAAAACAATCATGCATAAACGTAGATATTTATTATTAGTTAAATAATCCAAGCGAGAAGGATAGACGTATTTAATCGGTACAAAGCTTAATACGGCGAGCAATAAGACGATAAACATGTTGGTTAACGGAGTCATTTGCCAAAAGAAGAGATAAAAAACCACAATGTTCCAGTAGCTGGGGAAGCCTTTAAAAAAATGATCAGTTGTTTTTGCATCGACTTGTGTGAATTGATAAGCAGAGGAGAAAGTTACAATCATCACACAAAAAATTCGACAATATTCAGGTAACAAATCAGTCACGAGTAAAAAGAAACAGGGGACTAAAGTATATGTAAAAAAATCGACAATATTATCAAGTAAGGCACCATCAATTTGCGGCACAGCTTCTTTGATTCTAACGCGACGTGCAAACATGCCGTCGACTGCATCAATAAATATAGAAGCCCACATTAACCATAAAGCGAGCAACCAATTATGTTGATAGATGGCGAGTAAAGCTAGTAATCCAATGCATGCACCGCTCGCTGTAAAGCAATGGATTAACCACCCAGTAATGCGTCTTGATAAACTTACTGAGGGTGAAAAATACGCATCTGTCAAACGAGTCTACTCCTCTCTTTGGACGTTTTAGCAAAAGCCACACACAACATTAAGGCTCCCATTATGCCTGAGAGCAATGAGCCAATGACGACCCCCAGTTGCACTTTGGCAAAATATACACTGTCATTTGGGAAGGACAGGGTACCAAGAAACAAGCTCATAGTAAAACCTACACCGCAGAGCAAAGCGATTCCGTAAAAACGCAACCATGTGGTATCGCGGGGAAGTTTTCTCCTCCAACAAGCTACTATCCCAACACCTGTCATCACGCCAATTTGCTTGCCGAGAAAGAGACCTAAAATAATACCTAACACCAGCGTATCGGTTAAGTTTTCCCAATTAAATAGGGTTAAGGAAACACCTGCATTAAGGAAAGCAAAGAGTGGCATGATGCCATAAGCGACCCAAGGGTGGAGGGTTTGCTCAATTTTTTGTAAGCTTATCGCCCCGCTAGCCGGTCGATTCGGCAGCATCAATGCGAGTATACAGCCCGAGATGGTGGGATGAATATGGGCATTGAGGCAAGCAACCCAGAGCAGCCCCCCGAAGAGTAGATAGAGGCTTAGTGATTGAATTGCATATCGATTTAAAATGAAAAGACTCGCTATTGCCAGTGCTACCCACGCCATTCCTAGCCAAGTGAAGGCGTGAGAATAGAACGTTGCGATGATAATGATGGCACCCAAATCATCATAAATTGCGAGTGAAAGTAAGAACAGTTTTAAAACAGCAGGCACGCGTTTTCCGAATAAAGATAGAATGCCAATAGCAAAAGCAATATCAGTTGCAACTGGAATTGCCCATCCTTTTACGTGATTTTCGTGCGAAATATTAATTCCATAATAAATCAGCGCAGGGATAACCATTCCTAATAATGCACAGATTCCTGGTAAAATAAGTTGCTCTCCCCGCAACTGTCCTTGGCCAAAGCTGCGCTTCAATTCAATACCAATAAGAAAGAAAAAAACGCTCATCAATCCCTCATTAACGATAAAATGCAGCACAACGTTCCCAGCGTTTGGCTTAAGAAAATAAGGCGAGTTGACCCATAAAAAGGAAAGAATCGTCGCTCCAAATAAAATGATGCCGCTTGCAGCTTCCATTTGAAAAAATTGTTTCAGAATATTAGTTGTCTTCATCGCAGCGCCTTAAGGGTTTAGCAGTATTGTGTTTCGGACAGTTATGAAATAAATTCAGCAACATTATGTTTATCTTATGGAGCGTAGTAAATGCCACTGCCAAAAATGTCTGATTTTGATCTGAAAGGAAAGCGGGTCTTAATCCGAGAAGACTTTAATGTGCCATTAAAAGCGGGTCATATCACAAGCGACTTGCGTATTCGGGCAGCAATCCCGACGATTCAGCAGGCGCTCAAGGCAGGTGGCAAAGTTATGCTCATGTCCCATCTTGGACGCCCAACTGAGGGAGTCAATGAAGAAATTTTTTCACTTGCACCTGTAGCACGCCATTTATCCAAGCTTCTCGGTATGGAAGTCCCGCTCCTTACTCATTGGTTAGACGGTATTAACATGGGCGATCATCAACTCGTCCTATTAGAAAACGTACGATTCCATCATGGCGAAACTGATAACAATGTTGAGCTCGCTAAAAGAATGTCATCGTTGTGCGATATTTTTGTCATGGATGCTTTTGCGACATCGCATCGCATGGAATCTTCTACCTACGGCATTATCAAACACGCGAAGATTGCTTGTCTTGGCCCCTTATTACTTTCAGAATTGGACGCTTTAGATAAAATTTTAGAGAAACCGGTGCATCCTGTGGTTGCCATTGTTGGTGGTTCTAAAGTTTCAACCAAATTAGCCATTCTTGATTCCCTATCTAAGAAAGTGGATTACTTAATCATTGGCGGCGGCATTGCCAATACCTTTCTCGCAGCAGAAGGTTACACGGTAGGGAAATCTTTGCATGAACCTGATTTAATTGACGAAGCGGAAAGACTCACCCTCGAAGCCAAGCAACGTAATGCAGAAATTCCTTTGCCTATTGATGTAGTCGTTGCAGAACGATTAACAGAAGGCGTTGAAGCTTATGTACGTTTAGTTTCACAAATTGATGATAACGAAAAAATCTTTGATATCGGTCCTGACACCATTAAAAATTTTACCAGTATTATCAAAAAGGCCAAGACCATCCTCTGGAATGGCCCAGTTGGTGCATTCGAAGTTGAAGAATTCTCTAAAGGAACGCAAGCCATTGCTAAAGCGATTGCTGAAAGCAAAGCTTTTAAAGTGGCAGGTGGTGGTGATACACTCGCCGCAATAGAAAAATATAAAATCGCAGATAAAATAAATTATATTTCCACTGGCGGTGGCGCATTTCTAACTTTCCTGGAAGGTAAAAAACTTCCGGTCTTAACGGCGTTAGAAGAGCGTGTCGCAAAAAATGATAAAGTTGCATGAACCTTCGGCGTACTAAAATTGTTGTCACTTTAGGCCCTTCGCTTGATAACCCTGACGTAATGGAAAAGGTTATTCTTGCGGGGGCCGTTGTTTTCCGCGCGAATTTTTCGCACGGCGAAATTAGCATGCATGAAGCACGCATTCAAATGGTGCGTAGTATTGCAGCGCAACACGGAAGAACTGTGGCGATCTTAATTGACTTACAAGGTCCGAAGATTCGTATTGGTCGTTTCAAGCATAAAAAAATTACGTTAAAAGAAGATCAACACTTTGTTTTAGATACCACGCTTGATGAAGAAGCGGGGGATGAATCCGCAGTCTCACTTGCTTATGTTGATTTGCCACGCGATGTGAGAGTCAACGATACGTTACTGCTCGATGACGGTCGCATCGTCATGCGCGTTCTCAAAACTGAACCAACACAAATTCATTGCCAAGTTGTTGTGGGTGGGGAGTTATCGAACAATAAAGGGATTAATCGCTTAGGCGGTGGTCTTTCTGCTGCTGCGCTCACTGAAAAAGATCGCGGTGACATTAAAGAAGCAGTGCGGTTACAAGCTGATTTTATTGCCGTCTCTTTTCCTCGCTATGCCGATGACATTAAAGAAGCACGCATTTTATTAAAAGCAGCGGGTGGCAATCCACGTATCATTGCAAAAATTGAACGCGCGGAAGCCGTACAAAATATTGTGGGTATCTTAGAAGCATCAGACGCTGTCATGATTGCACGCGGTGATCTAGGTGTGGAAATTGGAGATGCAGAGCTACCCGCCGTGCAGAAAAAAATAATTAAATTAGCCCGTAATTATAATAAACCCGTCATTACTGCGACCCAAATGCTCGAAACGATGACGCACAATACCATTCCAACACGCGCTGAAGTATCAGATGTCGCAAATGCGGTATTAGATGGCACGGATGCAGTCATGCTCTCCGGAGAAACAGCTGTGGGACTCTATCCTGAACTTGCAGTGGCCGCGATGGATCGAATTTGTTTAAGTGCGGAAAAACACCATCTCGTAAAAACGAGTCCCCGCAGTAGAGAAAACCGTTTAAAATATGTAGACGAAGCAATTGCTATGGCAACGATGTTTACTGCCAATCATCTCAGCATTAAAGCCATTATTGCGCTGACAGAATCGGGAACGACGCCACTTTTAATGTCGCGTGTTAATTCTAACATTCCGATTTATGGTTTGAGTCGTCATGAATCAGCATTACGCCGCATGACCCTGTATCGCGGAGTTTACCCCATACCTTTTGATGCAACGCCTATCGATCGACGCGTGTTAAATCATGCTGCAGTCGTTTGCTTGCAAAAGCGTGAAATTTTGAAAATGGGTGATTTAGTCATTATTACCAAAGGTGACACCATCGGTATTCATGGTCGCACAAATGCTATGAAAATTGTAACGGTGGGTGACTTGCCGGATTATACGAATCTTTCGCTCTAAGTTAAATCGCAACCATTAAATTATTCTCTCATCCAATATGGAACTACTATGACCACTGGACGACATAGCCAGCAATCTGCTCAACCTCTGTGCGAATTGAACACAGCCGAAAATAAAAATACTTTGATTTCAGACATCGACAAAATGCCTTTGGTTGATGCTGCAAAACAGGCAGTTGAACTTGTTGGCCCACGCGTTTATGAGTTAACAGGTTTTAAACATGATGACTTAGTCATTAATTTTGTCGGTTGCCAAGGAACAGGAAAGGATGCCCAACGAGAAGTCGCAGAACTTATGAATAAGACTGCTATTGAAACAGGACGACGCCCTGATCTTATGGTTTTCCTTGGTGATAACATTTATGAATATGGTGCATCATCGCCCCTTGACCCCGAGTTTAATCCTAGTTTTAATGAAAAATATTACCGCGAGGATTTGCAGGAAATAAATCAAGTTCCAAGCGTTTTAGTTGAGGGCAATCATGAGTATCGATATTTTCTTAAAGCCTTTAAAATTCCTTTTCTCCAACGCGGTAAAATCATTGCACTAAATGAGACCGCACATAACTATGTCCCTGACAATGTGCGGTTCAAAGAAGAAGATGCTACGAAGTTTAATTCTGTCGCAGAGCTCATTCAAACTTTTTCAAAGCTCAAGCTTCCTCTCAAAGATATGCAGGCATGGACAATGCCTTATTATTTTTATTCTCTTATTGCCGGTGACACACAAATATTCTTACTTGATTCAAACACCTTCCCGGCCGATTTTTTAACATGGATCAATTCTGATAATGCGCCTGAAAAACTTGCAGCACTTAATAACAATCAAGCGAAGTGGTTTACCGAACAATTTGCATTAGGTAAAGCGGCCGGCCGGAAAACTATTGTAGGAATGCATCATTTATTTTACACACAAAGTAAGCGAGCCTTTCCATCGGGTTATGATACGCCTTTCTATCTTACGCCCGAGGAATTAACACAATTACAAACGCTTCTTCATACCCATAACGCTTCCTATAATGAATTATTGGGATTGCTATTTATGTATTTGAAAACGATGCCTGATGTTTTATTGGGGGCTCATGATCATAATTTAAGTTATTACAACACATTTTATATTTCACCTGAGAAATTGACGCATGACCCGGCAAAAATTACGGTATGCCAAATTGGTGCGGGTGGTGGTGGCGGTGATTTACAAAGAAGAAAATTATTTGCAGGCCACCCCTACACTGGCGCTTACCTCACTGAAAATGGTTATGTTACCTTAACTTGTAGTTTAAGAAATCCGCAACATTTTAAATTTGATTTCCGCACTTTAAAAAAACACCATTTGCAATTTACTAATAAAAGTCATGAGCCCATTCAAGACACTAACGCGCCTGAAATCTTGAAGCATCTTCGTAATATTGCACTGACTGCGGGGGAAATCTTTTTCAAAGCTTATCCCATTAGTCATAAAAAGAAGTCAACTTTACAGTTATTTAGTTCAAGTATTGAGGGAATAAAAACAGGCTTACTAAAAAGCGCTTATCTACCGGATGAAGTCGATCAAGTTCATGACATCCTGGCTTTCTTTAATCAACCCACTTTACCTTCTTTTAAAGATTCGCTTGATGAGATACGCAATTTATTGCAAAAATTAGAAGAGAAAAATTCAGAAGGTTCTTTTTTTAAAATTTTCCAAAAAGTTTTTTGGGCATCCAAACCCTTCGAACAGAAGGACCGCTTAGCTTGTTCCATTAATATAGAGATGCAGCAACAACAACGGCATTTATTTCAACGAAGGGGATGATCGCACCTTGTTGTTGTGATCAGTGTTATTATTATTGATGTTGTTGTTAAACAAAGTAGGTGAGTATTTCGAAAGGTTGCGCTGCAGCGTTACACAATCAATCAATAGGATAGGTTGATCTTCAGCTTGATCATTATGTTTTATTTTTTTAAATGTATTATCACTTTGTTTAGGAAAGTTTTTCACTTGACTGGGTAAAGGCCGACTTACTTCATACTTCATCATCAATGCGGCAAGGTTATCATTTAAGTCTTCTATCAACGACGTTTTATTCAATATTGGAAATGGATTTATTTTGCCTTTACCTTGAAACCGCGTAAGCATGTCTGCCAGTCCTTCAATGAGCTCCTGATGGTTTTCTTTAAATAAATAAAGTTTAAAAGCATCATATTCAAGTGCTGCTTTTAATAATATTTGTTGTCTTGCTAAGTACATGTCCGCAACTGCTTTAAAAAATGATTTCGAAGAGATCGCTTCAAAAACCTCATCCTCAGGAATGTAAAAACTAGAAAATTGTTCGAACATCTTTTCAGGCAGGAGAAGTAATTCTAATGTTGTTTTATGAATTTCAATTCGAAAAGGTGAAGAAGGTAAGTCTGCATGAAACGAACTACCATGGAGAGTTCTTTTCTCCTGTTTAATATAATAAAGCCAATTGTAAGGGGTATAATTAACAACATCAGGAAGAGCTTGTAAGTCATGCGCAGTAAACTCTTGTGAGTTTCTTTGATCTAAGGGTAATCCCAAGGCATATAAACTATGATCGCCATCAATCTTTACGATGCAATCGAAAGCATTCCCATTAAGGTTGCCAAATTTTAAATCTCTTTCATTTTGAAATAACGCTAAAACCAATATCCTTCCTAAATTATTAATGTCACTTGTTTTAATCCGATCATCAAATGCAAACGGGGACAAATTTTTATAAGGATTTAGACATATCTTTTTTGAAGCAATAAAAGGATTTCGGTTAAGATCAAGCAGCAAACGCGTTTTAGGTTGAGTCCATTGATTAAATAATCTCAAGAATTCTTGTGTCACAAGTTCAATATAGGCTGAGACCCAATTAGACCAAGCGGGTTGTCCCGCGATCAGCGCTTCTTTAACGACCCAGTTAACAGAAAATAAGGGATCATTTGTAATTTGGTTATCTTTGGGAAGTTTACGCATAATTTGAGTTTTATGGGAAAAGGAACTGGTCGCTTCTTCTGACTGGAAGAGACTAACTAACTCAAATTTTTCATATAAATGGTGACGATTACCTAACATATCTAAAGGACTCTTAGGACAAGAACCGACTGTCATTATAAAGCTCTGGGGTTAACGAAATCTTATCCTGCAATAAAGTAAAAAAATCATAGTTTTATATTAAAAATTCTTTTACCTCAGCTACCAATATTTTGTAGGATGTAACCTTAATCAAACTCACAGGGATTGGAGCTTCGATGTCGACAAAATTACAAGTCATCTTTTACAGCATGTATGGTCATATTTTTAAAATGACCGAAGCGATCGTAGAAGGTGCGCGCGAAGTAGAAGATGTTACTGTTGAAATTTTCCGGGTTCCCGAATTAATCCCTGAAGAAATGTTAGAAAAATCAGGCGCTAAAGCGGCCCAACAAACGTTTGCACACATTCCAATTATTACTGTCGATCGTATTAACGAAGCTGATGGCTATATCTTCGGCACGCCCACACGTTTCGGCAATATGTCTTCACAAATGCGCAACTTTTTGGACCAGCTGGGCGGTCTCTGGGCGAAAAATGCTTTTGTCGGTAAAGTCAGTAGTGTTTATACAAGCACTGGCACCCAGCACGGTGGGCAAGAAACAACGATTACGAGCTTTCACACGACTTTATTACATTTAGGCATGATCATTGTAGGCGTACCTTATTCTGAAAAACGTATCATGGAAATGAATGAAATTTCCGGAGGTTCTCCTTATGGGGCAGGCACACTCGCAGGTAATGATGGTAAGCGGGTACCTTCGGAAAATGAACTTGCCATTGCAAAATACCAAGGCAAACATGTCGCTGAAATTACCCGCGATTTAAAGCGAGGAAGAAAATCATGATCCGTAAACTAGGAAGTTTCGCTTTAGCTTTGTTTGCTCCGGCCGTTTTTGCTGCCCAACAAGGGATGGAAACGCCAATTCGTACGCAACCTTTACCAGGAACCGTTGCACTGACTTTTGATGACGGACCTGCGGTAGAATACACAGAGCAAATATTAGCGATATTGAAAAAATATAACATCAAAGCTACATTTTTTGTTGTGGGCGCTAATGCACAATCTCATCCTGAGCTGGTTAAAGCCATCTACGAGCAAGGTCATGTGGTTGCCAGTCATTCACAAACGCATCCCATGCTGACCAAAATTAAAGAAAGTCAATTGCAAAATGAAATTGTTGCCCCCATGCGCATTGTAGATAACATCATCGGCACCAAACCCAAATGTTTACGCTATCCGTTTGGCGCATCCAACGAACATGTTCGGGCAGAAATTCGTGCGCATGGCATGCAGCCCGTTGCCATGGGATTTAATTCGTTTGATTATGAACGTCCCGGTGTCGAAAAAATTACAAGTTGGGTCATCAAGAATGCGTATGCTCGCCAAGTCATTTTAATGCATGACGGTTACAACAAAAGAGAACAAACCGTCGCAGCATTGCCGGTCATTATCGAAGGTATTAAGAAAAAAGGATTAGGATTCAGCACGATTTGTGGTTAAAAGCAAAAGCGCAGTAGGCCTTTTTCCGCTTAAGCGTCTTCCGGGGCAACAAGCGTCGCTATAAAAGGTCGAGGGCGCTTTACAGGTTTTAGTCCTTTATTGTATAGTAACCCGCTATGTGTACATTCACTTTACTCATTTCAGGTTCAGGTTGGCGTTGGCGAAGTTAAGTTCGCAAGCGGTGGCTTTTTTATAAAAACTTGAGTGAGGACTTCGTGATGTATCGATCAGTTTATCTGCAAATTCAATATCTTGTAAAATTTACGCTTTTATTTTCGCTGACTATTTTGATCAGCGGATGTGAACAATCATCTTCTCAAAAACAAATTGGCATCGTGATGCCTATCGCTCACGAGTCGCTCGATCAAATTGTTGCAGGCTTCGTAGATGCATTGAAGAAACAATACCCCCAAGCTCACTTTAAAATTGCAAACGCCCAAGGCGACTTAAATATACAACGTGCGATTTTGCAACAAATGAAAAATGAGCGTTATGATTTAATTGTTCCCGTGACCACGAGTCCGACGCAAATGGCCGCTGCGATGATTCCGCATGTCCCTATCATTGGTTTAGCCGCAGTTTATACGGAAGCAGATCGTCAAAAGAAAAAAATTTGTAACATCAACATTGTCCACGACGAAATCCCAGTTAAAACGATGCTTCATTTCATTCATACGACTTATCCCGAATTGAAGCAAATGACTTTACTGTATACGCCTTCTGACAAAATTTTTGATGACGCAAAAAAAATGGTTATTGAAGGAAAAAATTTGGGTATGACTATTACCCCTCTTATGATTCCTAGTTTGCAGGAATTATACGGCGCAACCCAATCACTCAAAAATCCGCAAGCAATTTTAGTGTTAAAAGATCCCTTACTTGTCAGCGGTATTGCAACTATCGTGCAAGCGGCTCACAAACGGGGCATCCCCCTTATTACTTCGGATGAAGGTTCAGTAAAAGATGGGGCAGATTTTGCATTGGGCGTCAGAGAGCAAGCAATAGGGATGGAAGGCGCTGCCATGGCAACAAAAGTTTTATCGGGCACGTCTATTTGCACTATGCCTATGGTCGATATGAAGCATTTCCTTGTTTTTGTGAATAAGAAAAGTTTTCCAAAAAATAATTTAGACATTCAAAGTTTAGAAACGATCGCCAAAAAATTTCACTATCCCGTCCGCTATTTAGGTGATCAATAATGTTTGAATCTCTTTTTGCCATCTTGACCCAAGCACTCCTTTTTGTGCCGTTAGCATTTGGAATAAGCATTAGTTATAACATTTTGCGCGCAACCGACATGACGCTCGATGGTAGCTTTGTGCTGGGTGCAGCCATTTTTGCACGTCTTGTGACCCTAGGCTATTCTCCTTACCTTGCTTTTATCAGTGCGCTCGCAGCCGGTGCATTGGCTGGGATGTTAACTGCCAGTATTCAACGTAATGATCGCGTTGATCCTTTACTTGCCGGTGTGCTGGCTGCTTTTATTTTGAGTAGTCTTAATCTAGGCATCATGGGTAAACCTAATATTAATTTACTTTCACAGCCCACTCTGGTTGCGAACGCATTCGCCAAGGACGATTTATTAGGCTGGTTCGTGGTTTCACTCTATGTCATTTCACTTTGTCTGACAGTCCTCTTCCTATTGAAAACTCGCTTAGGATTATTTTTGCGGGCATTTGGTGATAATCCTCGTTATTTTAAACAGCAAGGAAGAAATATTGAAACCTACCGGTTAATCGGTTTTGCGATCACTAATATGCTTGCCGCAAGTGCTGGCTGTTTAACCGCACAAACCATCGGCTTTGCAGACGTTGGCATGGGTTTAGGGGTTACGTTAACTGGTATCGGCACTATTATTTTAGGGCATCATCTTTTTTCACGCTTTTATAAAAAGCATTTTCGCTTAACGGCAGAATTCATTGCTTGTTTAATTGGCGTGTTAATTTATTTTTTCTCACTCTCACTGTTATTACGACTTAATGTTGATCCGATCTATCTTAAAATGATCTTAGGCATTGTATTAATCATTTTTCTGCGGACCGCGGGGAAGTCCCAACTTACGGGGAATGGATCATGACAATATTAATGCTCGATCAACTCTGTTTTCAATTTCCAGAGCGCGAATATCCTGCAGTTTCACATTTAGATTTGACCATTGAACGCGGGGATTTTGTCATTTTGCTTGGGAGTAATGGCTCGGGTAAAAGTACCTTACTTAAATTATTAAATCGCACTCACACACCGCCAAAGAACAAAATTCATTTTGCAGGGCGATGTGTTACGCAATATGCTTTAAACAAATATGCCAAACAAGTGAGTTTGCTGACGCAAAATTGTAGTGAATCTTTATTTAATTCATTGACGCTTTATGAAAATTATTTGTTACACAGTCAGGGTAATCCTTTAAAACCTGAAGCGCTGCAACACTACTTGCATGACTTTAATCCGAATCTCTGCAAAAAATTAAATTGTTTAACGACGGCATTATCTGGTGGTGAAAAACAAGCTTTTGCCTTAGCCATGTGTTTATCAATACCACCACAATTATTACTTCTAGATGAACATACCAGTGCACTCGACCCCAAAACATCCCAACAAATCATGATGCTCACTGCACGTAAAATTAAAGAACACCATATCACGTGTATTTTAACGACGCATGATTTAGATATTGCTCTAACTTATGGAAATAAAATTATTGTATTGGCTGAAGGTAAAATGCTGACAACTTTTTCCTATGACGAAAAACAACAACTCACCAAAGAAAAGTTATTAGCGAGTTGTTTTTAAGGCTTAATCCGAACGGAGTGCATCGATTGGGTTGAGTCTTGAGGCCAGATAAGCAGGATAAAAACCAAAAAAAATACCGACCGCGACCGAAACCGAAAATCCGGCAATGGGTGGCAAGGGGAATAAGGTAAACTCCCATTGCCAAAAGAAGGCAATAATGTAAGCCACGATAATTCCAATTAACACGCCAAGCGAACCGCCCACGAGAGAAAGCATAATCGCTTCGATTAAAAAAAGAGCGCTAATATCACGACGCTTAGCCCCAACGGCTAAACGAATACCAATTTCGCGGCGACGCTCCATCACTGAAACCAGCATAATGTTCATGACGCCAATACCGCCGACCAGTAATGAAACACTACCAATTAAGCCTAAAAAGACAGTAAGGATATCACTTTGATTACGCATCTTTGCAATCAATTCGGTGGCACTGCGATAAGTCAATTGCTTGCCAGAAACCATACTATTAATTGCATTCGTCACATTCACTTCGACGCGTTCGATATCTGCGTCTTTAGTAAGACGCATAATAATATTATTAATTGTTGCGTATTTACTGATAATGCTTGAAGCCATAATAGGGACTAAAACAGAAGTATCGATATTGGCGTAAAGAAAACTATTTTCCGGCCAACTATCAGCAACGCCAACGATCACAAAAATATGTTTGCCAATTTGCAATTGTTGACCGAGCGGATCTTTATATGAAATGGCTTTCATTGCATTATAAACATCACGACCAATTACACAGAAAAATTCGTATTTATCTGCAACAGAAACAAACCGTCCTTGCGTTAATTTGATATGCACAATATCTGCAAACCGATCGGTAACACCTAAAATAATGGCGTTCAATGGCACGGATTGATAATAAACAGGATAATAAATTTGGGTATAAGGCGCGGACTGTAAAATATCTTTATCGGATTTAACTAAATCAAACGATTGTTGCAACGTCAAATTTTCTGCTTTACCACTATCAACATTTTTATCATCAGAAGAATTATTAAGCGAGATCGCAAATAAATCAGTACCTAAGGATTTAAATTGCTTCAATGCCTCATTCGTTGCAAGTTCGCCTCCCAGAACCATAGCGACAACTGATGCGGTCCCGACCAAAACCCCAAGAAGTGCTAAAACAGAGCGGAGTTTGGAGAAATAGAGATTACGTAATCCTTCTTTCACATGTTCAACGTACTTCATTACCGTCTCTTTTAATTATTATTGCGGTATTTTACTGGTTTTTAAGCAACGCGGAAACGTTTTCCGTATTCACGACCTAGGGTGCTGAATTTTTTATTAAATTAATGAGACTGCCTGCCTCTAAAATTTTAATTTGTCGGTGTGAAAGACGATGATGTAATAAAATTTCTTGATCGCGACCGACTATTTTGGCCGTTAATTCTTTGCCCTGACGTAACGTTTGCAGAATATGATCAATCACAAGGACATCGCCTTGCTGAATTTGGGCAAAGTCTTCTGGGTTAACAAAAGTGAGGGGCAAAACACCAAAGTTAATCAAATTTTCCCAGTGAATCCGCGCAAAACTTTTGGTGATCACCAGTTGTAAACCTAAGTAACGGGGCGCTAAAGCTGCGTGCTCGCGACTTGAACCTTGACCATAATTTTCACCACCCACAATAGCATGCGCTCGACCTTCCTTACGAAACTGGCTGGCACGTTTTGCATAAGTTTCATCAAGCACATCAAAAGTAAATTCGCTAATTTTGGGGATATTGCTGCGATAAGGAAGAATTCTCGCCCCGGCAGGTAATATTTCATCGGTGGAAACATTATCACCGACTTTAAGAAGCACTTCTATTTTCAAACTTTCAGGAATAGGTTCCAATACAGGCAAGGATGCAATATTCGGTCCTTTAATCAATTTAGTTGCAAGTGCCTCTTTTTCCGCTAAAGGCGCTTGCAACATAGTTTTATTAATAACTTTTTTCTTGGGCGGTTTTACTTCCGGATAAGCCATATCAAGCGTCCGAGGATCGGTAATCTTTCCCGTTAAGGCTGCAGCAGTTGCGGTTTCCGGGCTACACAAATAAACGCTATCTTCTCTCGTACCAGATCGCCCAGGAAAATTACGGGGCACAGTACGTAAGCTATTTCGACCACTGGCCGGAGCTTGACCCATGCCAATGCAACCGTTACAGCCCGCTTGATGAATACGAGCACCCGCATGAATTAAATGCGCTAACAATCCTTCTTCTGCTAGTTCTTCTAAAGTATTGCGAGAAGCTGGATTAATATCGAAGGAAACACCGGTATGAATTGCGCGGGCTTTGACCATTAAGGCTGCCATGGCCATATCTCGATAACTGGGATTCGCTGATGAACCGATATAGGCTTGGTACAAATCGCGACCAACAATTTCACTCACGGGAACGACATTCCCCGGACTTGATGGCAATGCGATTAAAGGTTCAAGTTTGCTTAAGTCGATTTCATCGGTGAGATCGTAAGTTGCATCCGCTGATGCTTTTAGCGTAATAAAGTCTTCTTCTCGACCCTGGATACGTAAAAAATGCTGCGTCACTTCATCGGCTGGAAAAACAGTTGTAGTCGCGCCCATCTCCGCACCCATATTGGCAATCACATGACGGTCCCATACGTCTAAATCAATTAAGGCTGGACCATAATATTCAATGACACAGTTGACCGCGCCCTTGACGCCACGACGACGTAGCATTTCCAACACAATATCCTTAGCGCTAACCCAAGCGGGTAGCTTACCGCTTAATTTCACCCCCAACACGCGTGGCATTTGGACTGGGAAGGGATGGCCGGCAATAGCAAGCGCCACCTCCAGTCCTCCCGCACCAATTGCAAGCATCCCTAAAGCGCCTGCTGCACAAGTATGGCTATCTGATCCGACCATGGTTTTACCGGGCTTGCCAAAAAACTCCATATGAACAGGATGGCTGACCCCATTTCCTGCACGACTGAACCACAACCCAAAACGTTCCGCTGCACTTTGCAGGAATAAGTGATCATCCGCATTCTTGTAATCTTCTTGAATCAAATTATGATCAACGTATTGGGCGGAGAGTTCCGTCTTCGCGCGTTTCAATCCCATAGCCTCGAGTTCTAACATAACCAACGTGCCCGTCGCATCTTGGCACAATGTTTGATCAATTTTTAAATGGATTTCATGATCAGGAAGCATTTTGCCTTCCTGCAAATGTGACTGAATGAGTTGATGGGTAACGTTCATGAGCAGAATTCCTTTTCTGGATGCAGAGAAATGCATTTCCCCTTTCCTAACATTATACGGCATTGATTTGGGTAAAGTAGGTTTCGTATGAAGGTACTAATTGATAGTCGAAAATAAGGATAGTTGTCACACAACCTATCCTTTGATAGGATTTCTAGCTTTTCCCCCTCTGCCACGAAGGCTAACTATAATGTATAAAATATTGTACTGCCTGATGTCGCCGAAAAAATTTTTTGTGTTCGCAAACAACCTATTACCCTGGTTAACGGCGATATTTGTGGTTTCCCTTACTTACGGAACGCTTGCCGGTCTTTTTTTGGCGCCCGCCGATGCCGTACAAAGTGATGGTTTCCGGATCCTTTACGTCCATGCACCGTGTGCTTTTTTGTCACTTTTTATTTATGGCGTCATGGGAATGTGCGCCGCAAGCTTAATTATTTTTCGACTGAAAATTGCAGGACTCGCATTACGGCATAGCGCGCCGATTGGGGCCTTATTTACTTTTTTAGCGTTGATAACAGGCAGCATTTGGGGTAAACCCATGTGGGGCACCTGGTGGATTTGGGATGCTCGCTTAACATCTGAGTTAATTTTACTCTTCCTATATATCGGTATTATGCTTTTTCAAAGTGCGGTTGCGGAAAAACGAGAGGGCGAACGTGCTGTGGCCATTTTAACGCTCGTGGGTTGTCTTGACTTACCCATTATTCACTACTCAGTGGAGTGGTGGAATACACTGCACCAAGGTGCAACGCTTAAAATCTTTTCACCTTCAGCCATCGATAAAAGCATGCTTTATCCTCTGCTTGCTATGATCGTTGCTTTCCTCGCTTATTACGGCATGGTGCTATTATTGCGAATGCGTTATGAACTCATCGCGCAACAACAAAATTATCATTGGTTAAAGGATAAAGCGCATGCATAACATCCAAACCTTTTTTTATATGAGTGGCTACGGTGGTTATGTTTTTAGTGCTTATGGTCTGGTGTTTATTTTGTTGTTATGGGAATGGTTCAAACCGTGGAAAAAATGGCAACGTTATAAAAAAGTAATGCAATCTACGCCTCACGCTCATGAATAAGTATCACTGGCGTAAAGTGTATATAGTCATGGCTTTCGCAATTGGACTGACGTTAACAGGTGGCTTGGTGCTTTATGCATTGAACCAAAACCTTAACGTTTTTGTCACACCGAGCAATCTCGTTCATAAAAAAACTTCTACTACGGCTTTTCGTTTAGGCGGCATGGTGAAACAACATAGCCTCATTCGCAATCCAAATACATTAGCCGTGCAATTTACCGTTACGGATTTAAAGCACGAGGTAACCGTTAACTACACAGGCGTTCTACCCGATCTTTTTCGCGAAGGTAAAGGCGTGGTAGCAGATGGGTATCTTAACAAAGACGGAATTTTTATGGCCAACATGATTTTAGCGAAGCACGATGAAAATTATATGCCACAAAAAATTCAGCAAACCCTCGCGAAGGAGCAACTGACATGATTGCAACTTTGGGTCATGATGCCCTTTTGTGCGCTTGCCTTTTTGCTTTCTTGCAAAGTGTTGTACCACTCTATGGTTTTTTTCGTAAAAATATTTATGCTTTAGCTTTTGCCCGGGTTAGCGCCATCGCCCAATTTATTTTTGTCACGCTTGCATTTCTCTTCCTGATCAGCGCCTTTATCTTGAATGATTTTTCTATTGCCTATGTTGCAGCTAATTCTCATGAAACGTTACCCTTGCTATACCGCGCAACGGCTGCCTGGGGTGCGCACGAAGGTTCCATTTTATTATGGGTTTTTATTTTAAATCTCTGGACCATGATCTTTTACATCGTAAATCGTTGGCAATTACGTGCTGATCCCCAGCAACTTGATATTGGCACGCTCACGCTCGCTATTTTAGGTTTTGTAAGTTTTTGCTTTTTATGTTTTTTGATCTTTACCTCGAATCCTTTTCTTTTAAATCTAGGACCAGCCATTGGGCAAGACTTAAATCCACTCTTACAAGATCCTGGCTTTGTTATTCACCCTCCGATGCTATATGCCGGTTACGTTGGTTTTGCATGTACTTTTGCAATCACACAGGCCGCATTGCTCATGCGAGCGCCACCTTCTGTGTGGTTGCCCCTGACGCGGCGGTTTGCTGTCGCTGCTTGGTGCTTCCTCACCTTAGGTATTTTGCTTGGCAGTTGGTGGTCTTATCGCGTTTTAGGATGGGGCGGATTTTGGTTTTGGGACCCGGTTGAGAATGCATCCTTGCTTCCTTGGTTGGCAGGAACTGCGCTGATCCATATATTATTGCTTGCTGAAAAACGTAACATCGGTATTGCATGGGCCGCAACACTGTCTATTTTTTGTTTTCTGTTAAGCTTGTTAGGAACGCTGCTCGTTCGCTCTGGCATTTTAATTTCTGCGCATACCTTTGCAAGTGACCCAGGTCGTGGGGTTTTTCTTTTACTCATGCTGACAAGTATTAGCTTACTTTCTTTTTTAATTTATTTATTTCTGCCCACTGGATATTTCACGCAAAAAAATTCTGCTCTTAACCTGGTCTCTCGGGAAGTAAGTTTATATTTAAATTCTGGCTTACTTATTATTGCCATGCTCACCATTTTATTAGGAACGCTTTATCCTATCTTGATTGAAGCGCTCCATTTTCAATCGATCTCTGTTGGTGCACCGTATTTCAATTTAGTCATGTTGCCCTTGGTGTGTCTGACCATGATTATGATGGTGATTGGGCCCGCTTGCGTCTGGCAAAATCAACCGGTCACCCTACCATGGCAAAAGGTTTGGAAGAAATTAGCGTTAAGTTTAATACTGACTTTGAGTTTTTTATTTTTCTTGCATGACTCATTTGATTGGATAACGACAGTGTGCGTGACGCTCGCTGTTTGGGTTATCTTATCAGTACCTGCCACCCGTAAAAAACATCGCGCCATGTCGGTTGCGCATTTTGGTTTTGCAATATTTGTACTGGGTCTTGCTTTAACTGCTTTACTTAATCAAGAACGCGAAGTGCGCTTGAAACCGGGGGATCACATCCAGCTCAATGCATATCATTTTTTATTTTCAGATTTAAAGCGGGATGATGGATCGAATTACAAAGGAATTCGTGCCGAATTTACCGTTTTAAAAAATAAACGCTATATCACTTCTTTACAGCCAGAAAAGCGAGTTTATACAGTACGGGAAATGGTCATGAGCAAGGTGGCTATTCACCCGGGCATTTTTCGTGATCTTTATATCGCTTTAGGCGAACCCTTAGAAAATGACTACTGGTCAGTCCGCATTTATTACAAACCTTTTATCCGGCTTGTTTGGTTTGGTGGGTTAATTATGATTTTAGGGGGTTGCATCAGCTTGTTGCAACGTCGATCGCAGAGGAGCGCGCAGGCATGAAACAAAAAATTAAACTACTTATCCCTTTTCTCTTATTATTCGGCCTTGTTGTTTTTCTTTATCAGCAAATTGTTAGCCACAATCCACGTGAACTTCCTTCGCAATTAATCGGACAAAAAATTCCAAAATTTTCATTACCCGATTTACTTGCTCCAGATCAAACCCTCACTGAAAATGATTTTAAAAATCGCGTAACCTTATTTAATGTTTGGGCGTCATGGTGCTATGCTTGCGCGCTTGAGCATGACCAATTATTGAAAATAGCAAACGACTATCACATTCCGATTTATAGCTTAAATTATAAAGATGATCCTAAAAAAGCAACGATGTTACTTCATCAGCAAGGCAATCCTTATCTTAAAACAGGTGTTGATGCGAAAGGTCAGGTTGCGATCGAATTAGGGGTTTATGCAACCCCGGAGACTTTTGTGATTGATCAAACAGGTACCATTCAATACCGCCATGTGGGTGTGATTGACGCAGAAACTTGGCAAAAAACATTACTACCCATCATTAAGCAAATAGAAAACAATGCGTAAATTTTTTTTATTGATGCTTACCTTTTATGCTTTAGCTCCCTATCAAGTTATGGCTGCAGAAGATCTTTATACTTTTCAAAATCAACAAGCAGCGCAACGCTTCCATTTAATGACAAAACAAATACGTTGTGTCGTGTGTCAAAATCAAAGTTTAGATGAATCCAATGCGCCACTGGCTAAAGACTTGCGTGAAAAAATTTATCAAATGATTTTAAATAATGAAACAAATCAAACGATAGAAACATTTCTAGTGAGCCGTTATGGGGAGTTTATTTTATTACAACCCCCCGTTAACCCTACCACTTTATTACTTTGGAGCTTTCCTTTTATCGCTTTTTTAATTGTCGGTGGCATAATACGTCGCCTGACTCGATAACCTTTTATAACAATAAATTATGCTAGGATAGAAATAGACATGTCTGTCTCCTTAACTCCGCTTAAAAACGGGAAAATTTATGCAAGAGCTTGAAAAAAACGTCAAGTTAATGAAGCCCTTGCGAAAATATCCGCTTATTGGTTGGCGAGAATGGGTAAAATTACCCGACCTCAATATCGCACAAATTAAAGCAAAAATAGATACAGGCGCTAGAACGTCTGCACTTCATGCTTTTTCCTTAGAACCATTTACTGAGCACGGCCAAGAAAAAATTCGATTCGCCATCCACCCTTTTCAGCATGATGTCAAGAATATAACCAATTGTGTCGCGGATATTGTTGATCGGCGGGTTGTAACTGACTCAGGTGGTCATGAGGAAGAACGCTATGTTATTCAAACCATGATTACCATTGGTATCCAATCTTGGCCCATTGAAATTACATTAACTGAACGAGAAAATATGTTATTTCGCATGCTGCTCGGTCGAAGTGCTTTGCGAAAACGATTTATTGTAAACCCAGCTCGATCATTTGTGACCACTAGGATTTCAACAAGATGAAGATTGCTATTTTATCAAGATCTGCAGCGCTTTATTCAACGAAACGTTTAGTTGATGCTGCGACCATTCGCGGTCACGAAGCGCACGTGATTGATACCATGCGTTGTTACATGAATATCACTTCATCTCAACCGACGATTCATTACAAGGGCAATGAATTAGAAAATTACGATGCCGTCATTCCAAGAATTGGTGCCTCCGTTACTTTTTATGGTGCGGCAGTTATTCGGCAATTGGAAATGATGGGTGTCTTTTGTGTCAATGATTCAGTTGCAATTGTAAGAGCCCGAGATAAACTCCGCTCTTTGCAACTGCTTTCAAAAAAAGGGATTGGCTTACCCATTACCGGTTTTGCGCATTCGCTCGATGAAATCAAAGATTTAATTAAAATGGTCGGCGGTCCTCCTTTAGTGATTAAATTTTTGGAGGGAACGCAAGGGATTGGCGTCATTTTAGTTGAAACCACTAAAGCCGCCCGCAGTGTTTTGGAAGCGTTTCTAGGCTTGAAAGTTAACATCATGGTGCAAGAATATATTCAAGAAGCAGGCGGTGCTGACATACGGTGTTTTGTGGTCGGCGGCAAAGTGGTCGCTGCCATGAAAAGGCAGGCTAAATCCCCGGAAGAATTCCGCTCCAACTTACATCGCGGCGGCGTTGCAACAGCGGTTGATATTACTGATGAAGAAGAAAACATGGCCATCCGTGCTGCGCATATTATTGGCCTTAATGTTGCGGGTATTGATATAGTGAGATCAAATCGCGGTCCGTTAATTATGGAAGTTAATGCATCCCCGGGGTTAGAAGGCATAGAAAAAGCGACTTCAATCAATGTTGCGATGGATATTATTAAATTCATCGAATCAGGCGTTCGGGGAAATGAAAAGGATAATGAGCGATAGAAAGTGAGTCTCTCGTGACCCGTTGCTGCAAGTTCGACTGGAGACTCAATCTCTCGATCATCCAACTACTGCAATAACCCTTTAAAATCAATGGCAAGCCGGCGTAAGTCAAGCCGGTTTAAAAACAGTGAGTAGACCATCCATGCACTTAAGGCAGCCAAATCACTAAATTGAGGCGGAATATATTTAGGTGGCGTAATAATTCCCTCGTCTTGTAAATCAGAGAGAATATGCAAATCTTCTAAAGTTGTTTTGCCTACAAAAAGCAAAGGGATCCGATTCACTAAACCCCGCTGTACTGCGAGCCGCATGAAATTATAAATGAGAATAAAGCCTTTACTATAAGCTAAATCTTTCGTATACGGCCCGCCATCAGGTGTGCTTCCGCGAAACACACGAACCGAAGCTTGATAACTTTCCAAATCTGACATGCCTTGTTCTCGGTAAAATTGAAAAACATCAAAAAAATTACCGCCTTCTTCGGCCATACTCACCGCATTAATACGATTAGTTAATTGTCGAACTCGTCCTGGGTAGGATGAAAAAGTAAAAATTTCCGTGATAATCGCCAAACCTTCTTGCGTGACTGTGGAGGAAGGTGGCCCTTTACTGAGAAAAGTACAAATAGGCTGAGCCATTCCATTTAGCGTCGTCCCCAAATGGACCCAACCTTCATGAATTTCGAATGTGCGGATTTCGCGTAAGGAAAATAATAAACCTTCATGGATTTTTATACGTTCAGCACCGGCTGCAGCATCGGCAATGATCCCATCGCTTAACTCAACGCGGATTGAATCATTATCGTAAAAATATTTTGCTAAACGTTCGCGTAACATTTCGACCGCTTGTTCACTCGTAAAGATTTCGGCATCATCCTCACTGCGCACTTGGTCTTTAAGGTTGGTAAGTGTTTCACTAACCAGGAGAGCCATATCTTTTAACGTCGGTGCACCCACATGAAAAGCGTCTTCGGCACTGCCATATAACTCTTGTGAAATTTCTGAAAAAAGCGGCGTACCACGTGCTACTAGCATTTGCACGACTCGACAATATTCATAACACATGCGCTGCATGATGCTACCTACGCCACTATATTGGCCTAATTTGCGTCGAATGTTGCGATCAATGTCCTGAAATTCTTTTAATTTTTCTTCGGGATTAAAGGTAAGAGGATTTTTTTTAAGATAAAATTCGCGATCAATTGCAGGTAATTGCTTACCCTTATTTTTGAAAAAATTAAATTCCGTTTCAGTATCCCATTTCAAGGCATCCAAAATTCGGATAGGTTTTTGAGCAGCGACCATGCGCTCGGAAAGCTCATGAATAGCCTGGGCGTATTCTCCTAAAACTTCTCCATTCGCCATTACCGTCCCTTTTATTAAATTCCATTTCTTATTATAAGTGATTTCCAATCACGACGGTAAAATGATGAAAAGTAATATCGTATTGGAAAATAAGATAAATCGAGGAATTTTAGGCAAATAAAGCTTTACGACGTTCGTCTTCTTCAGCACAAGGAACGCACAGCACAAACCCAAGCTTTTGACGACCCAATGGAATACTTTCCCCACATTCCAAGCAGAGTTTCGACCCTTCTGCTGATTGCTGCGTATTTTGTCTTAATTTTGATAGAGCTCTGGAAACTTCACTATCAATAAGATCATTTGCTAAATCGATTTCATCAGCCATGCACTTCTCCGATCTATGAAAAAGGTGGACATTTTACTCAACTGATGGAATCTGTCAATAGTCTGAGCAATTTTTTTACGAATTAAAGGTCACCCGCTTCGGCTTGGATAATGCTAAGCGCGACGATACTAGCCGTTTCCGTGCGCAAAATCCGTGGGCCCAGAGAAACAGGGATTCTATTTGTTGCCGTACTTGCGGCGATTTCTACGGGGGAAAAACCGCCTTCTGGGCCGATTAGCAACGCTATCGACGTTGGGGCGGTGGGATGGGAGCGTAATGTAGTTAACAAAGATTGGGGGGCGCCTGGTGTGAGCATAAAGGAAGTTGCAACCGAACCTGCATTCATCCAATCTGCAAATCGGATGGGTTCATTTAAAATAGGCAATTGCGTACGAGCAGATTGCTCACATGCACTCACGATTACACCCTGCCAATGGGCGAGTCGCTTGGCTTCTCTCTCTGGAGGTAACCGAGACTGAGTGTATTCTGTGCAAAGCGGGGTAATCTCAGTGACCCCTAACTCCACAGCTTTTTGAATAATAAAATCCATTTTATCGCCTTTAGCGATGCCTTGGACCAAATGAATTTTAAGGGGTGATTCTACTATTTTGGGAATAAATTCGAGTATCTTGACTTGTATTTCTTTTTTAGAGATCGAGTGAATAATACTCTTAAAATCGCCCCCTGAACCATCAAATAATAAAAGGGAATCGCCCACTCGTGCGCGTAACACCCGCATTAAATAGTGCGTAGGAGCATTTTCTAGAGAAATGATAACCCCAGGTATAAGTTTTTCCGCGCTGTATATCCGAGTTATTCGCATTGTTCGGGAAAAAAGATAAAATCTTTAACAGGTGTGCCATTGATTAAATGTTCGGTAATGATTCGTTCAAGAACCGCTTCGGTACAGGAGTGATACCAAATTCCTTCCGGGTAAACTACCGCGATTGGCCCGCGTTCACAAATGCGCAAACAATTGGCCTTGGTACGATTAATCCCAATTTCTTTTTCTTTACCTAATTGCTTTAAGCGATCTTTTAAATAATCCCAAGCGACGAGCCCAACATTTTTATCACAACATTTGGGTACAGTTTGATCACAGCAAAGGAAAATGTGATGCCGCATGCTCGGCAACCCGACTTTCTCAACCCGATATTTTAGCGAATCCACTTTGATAACTACCTTACAATTAAAAGTTAGCTTATTATACGCGGTACTTTCGAATAGGTGTCCAATGGTCAGCAAGCTTTACATTCAAACTCATGGCTGTCAAATGAATGAATATGACTCAAGCAAAATGTTTGATGTCTTATCGATGAGTCATAAAGTACAAAAAACAACCAATCCAGATGAGGCAGATATCCTGCTTCTTAATACGTGTTCAATTCGTGAAAAAGCCCAAGAGAAAGTTTTTTCAGAGTTGGGGCGATGGCGTGCTTTGAAGTTAAAAAAACCCCATCTCATTATTGGCGTAGGCGGTTGCGTCGCGAGTCAAGAAGGTCGTTCTATTTTAACACGCGCACCTTACGTTGACTTAATTTTTGGACCCCAAACTTTACATCGTTTGGGAGAAATGCTGAATGAAAGAATCAAAAAACAACGCCCTATTGTTGATATTACTTTTCCCGAAATAGAAAAATTTGATCGCCTTCCCACACCTGTCGCTGATGGGCCGCAAGCTTATGTAACGATCATGGAAGGCTGCAGTAAATATTGCAGTTTTTGTGTGGTTCCTTATACACGCGGCGAGGAAATTAGCCGACCTTTTGATGATGTTTTAACCGAGGTTGCCTTACTCGTTCAACAAGGTGTTAAAGAAATTACGTTACTCGGGCAAAACGTTAATGACTACCAAGGTTTGATGCATGAAAATGTTCACGCAGATTTAACCACCCTTGTAGAATATATTTCGGCGATAGACGATTTAGCACGTATTCGTTTTACAACGTCGCATCCGGTTGCTTTTTCCCAGCGACTTATTGATGCTTACGCTAGTGTGGATAAATTAGCTGATCATTTACACTTACCCGTACAAAGTGGTTCTGATCGCATTCTTGCTGCTATGAAACGAGGGTACACAGCCCTAGAATATAAATCTAAAATTCGCAAGCTCCGCCAAGTTCGTCCTCAGATTAGTATTTCTTCTGATTTTATTATTGGGTTTCCTGGCGAAACAGATCAAGATTTTGAAGCAACGATGGCACTGGTCCATGATGTCGGCTTTGATCAATCCTACAGTTTCCTTTACAGTCCGCGTCCCGGCACACCGGCTGCGAACTTAACAGATGAAGTGCCCACTGAAACCAAAAAGCAAAGACTTAAAATATTACAAGATCGACTCACTTTTAATGCACACACCATTAGTCAAAACATGATTGGCAGTGTGCAAAAAATTTTGGTAACAGGCATTTCCAGCAAAGACTCACAACGGATGTGTGGACGGACTGAAAATAATCGTATTGTTAATTTTGCTGAAGATGACTTAACCGTGATCAATACAATAATAGAAGTTAGAATCACTGAAGCAAAAACATATGCTTTAGTGGGTGAGCGGATAAGTTAAGTTCAAATTTTTCCAATAATCAACAACATACCGCTCAAATTTTTGTTTTTCTTCAATTTTTCATTCTTAAAGAGAAATTTTACTAGTAAATACCCTAGTGCTTTCGGCTATAATTAAAGTATCCAGGTTGATATGAGGACCTAAATAAACGTTGAATACTCTACTCCATTCGGAAACTTTAAAGCTTGATCCTGAAGATAACCATCGTCTTTTCAACCTCTGTGGCAAATTAAACGAACATCTCAAACTCATTGAAAAATGCTTAGGCGTGATGATTAAACAGCGCGGACATACATTTTCTGTGACGGGTGAGGAAGGTGCTGTGCAGAAGGCTTGTTTGACTTTGAATAATCTTTACAACGAAACGGAAAAAGTAAGTTTATTAGAGCCCAAGGAAATTCACATGTATTTGCAAACTGTGACGAAGAAACCTGTTGAAGAACAGCATGCGCATATGGATATCTTAATTAGAAAGGGTCCGATTACGGCGCGCGGACTGAATCAAGTGCATTATCTACAAAACATTTTAAAACACGATATTAATTTCGGGATTGGACCTGCTGGTACGGGCAAAACCTTTTTAGCCGTTGCTTGTGCGGTACAAGCCTTTGAGGCTGAACGCGTCAGCCGCATCATTTTAGTTCGCCCGATCGTTGAAGCGGGTGAAAAACTCGGCTTTTTACCCGGTGATATTGCCCAGAAAGTTCATCCTTATTTACGACCCTTGTATGATGCACTCTATGAAATGATAGGTTTTGAAAAAGTAAATCAATTAATTGAACGCGATATCATCGAACTTTTACCCTTAGCATACATGCGCGGTCGATCTCTCAATGATTCATTTATCATTTTAGATGAAGGTCAAAATACGACCATTGAACAAATGAAAATGTTTTTAACCCGCATTGGTTTTAACTCAAAAGCGGTTATTACGGGTGATGTCACACAAATCGATTTAATCAATCGCCGGGATTCTGGATTAATTCATGCAAGCGTGGTGTTAGATAATGTTCCCGGTATTAGCTTTACTCAATTTCAAGTCTCAGACGTTGTTCGCCATCCTTTGGTACAAACCATTGTAGAGGCTTATGAACAACATGAGAAAAAACAACAAAAATAATTAAAAAAATATGCATCGTTTTATTATTCAGCGTACCGTAGCCAAAGTATTTTTACCTAAAAATACCGACCTGCGGACGTGGGCTAAAAGTACCCTGGAAAATGTCACGACTCCCACTGAAACCACGATTCGCATTGTTAGTCGAGAAGAAATGACAACATTGAATGAACGTTATCGAAAAAAAGTGGGTCATACGAATGTTTTATCATTCCCCTTTGAAGTCCACGAAGATGTCGATTTGGGACATACTATTTTAGGCGATATTGTCATTTGCGCGGACGTTGTGAATGATGAAGCTTTGCAGCAACAAAAAGATAAGCAAGCCCATTGGGCCCATATGGTGATTCATGGCATGCTCCATTTACAAGGCTATGATCATGAAGATGAAGACGAAGCCCATGTCATGGAAACACGCGAAATTACAATAATGGAAAAACTTAAGTTTCCTAATCCCTACACAAAATAAAGGTTTGATGTATGTATGGTCGATGACCCAGACGAGCAACAACAAAAATTAAAGCAACGTAGTTGGTTTGAACGTATTGCAACGCTACTCGGCCGTTTGCCCAAAGATCGTGAACAACTCATGATGATGCTGCGCGAAGCGGGAGATCGCGATGTTTTGAGTACCGAAATGCTAGGGATGATTGAAAGAATTTTGCAAGTATCTGAAATGCAAGTTCGAGAAGTCATGGTGCCCAAAGCGCAAATGGTTATTGTGCATAAAAATCAAAAACTCGATGAAATTTTACCCATTGTCATTGAATCAGGTCATTCGCGTTTTCCAGTTTTTGACGCGAAAAGTAAAGATATTATTGGCATGTTGCTCGCTAAAGATTTGTTACGTTATTGTTTTAATAAAAAAGAACCCTCTTTTCAATTAAGTCAGCTCACTCGTAAAGTTATGTTTACGCCCCAAAGTAAACGTCTTGATATCCTCTTGCGGGAATTTCGTATCAACCGCAACCATATTGCAATTGTTTTAGATGAATATGGACACGTAGCGGGTTTAGTAACAATTGAAGATGTCCTTGAACAAATTGTGGGTGAAATTGAAGATGAATATGACGTGGATGAAGAAGATACTCAAATCAAAAAATTAGATGATGGTGCATTCATTGTTAAAGCATCAACACCCATCGAAGAATTTAATCACTATTTTCATACACAATTTTCAGATGATGAATTTGATACCCTTGGGGGGATTGTGTTGCAAGCCTTTGGTCATCTTCCTCACCGCGGTGAAACCATTCGTATTCAAAATTTCCGCTTTAAAGTATTACATAGCGACAATCGTCGTTTGTATTTATTGGAACTGAAGATCAGCGCAAAAAAGAGCAATAAGAGCCATGTCATTTCATCTTAAAAGCCCAGCAATATTTAGCTTGCTGGGCTTTTAAATTAATATTTAGGTCGAATCTCAGGATCCGTATCCATACCGAAGACTTCGCCAGTCTATTATATAAATTTCCGACACAAGTGAAAAAAGATGATGACGTTGATATCATGCTTTCTGATACTTGAGACTGAGACTCTTTAGGCTTAGGATTACGATCTAGCATCGTTAAGACACAATCATCATCACTTGGATTCTGTACATCAGATAACTGTTGGTGATGACGATTCAAATATTTTTTATCGGTAGCACAAGTATAAATATGATTTTGTAAATGCATTGCACGATGTTCATCGCCAAAAAAATCCATAATGGGTAAGACGCGTCCATATAATTTTAATAATTGGTCTTTGTTAGCATCATTCAAACTATCATTTGAAAATTTTAAAAATGGTTCAAAATTTAATCGTGTTGCATCAAAAGAAGTTCCCCACCGCTTCATGGATTCTATGATGCGATGAAAAGCAATTCTGCTTTCATCATTACTAGCAATGATGTCATCGCCTGTTTTAATAAACGACACAGCAGTTTTATGACAACCGGGAGTTACATCAACTTCCGCGTGACAGGTTTGCGGGTAGGAAGGCAAAATTGGAGCCTGACAGGCAATATCTGGCAAGGGTCTATTGGTAAATAATACCAGTAAATTGGCCATATTTTTACAATCGGTTAGATCAGCAACCGATGCTGCGAGTGTCTTTTTCATCCCCATGGACAAATCACTGTTAACACTTGAAATAAAATTCCCCGGGACAGGTTCTAAAGATGCAATGTTAATCGTCAAACGATCTGGTGAGATCTGTTTTAATTTTTGGCTTAACAAAAATGCCGCCACACCGCCGCGACTAAAACCATAAACATTAAGAACGATCGGCTCTTCGCTTTGATTAATGATGCCTTGAATTTGTTTTGCAACTTCTAAAACTTGTCTTTCTAAGTTAAAAGAAAAAATTTCCCCTAAATCACGATAATAGAATTATCAATTCCGCATCCCGTAAGGCATATCGAAATGTTATTCTCGTCTTTCACCGTTATTTCATTTAACAAAGCTGCAAGCGTTATCACGCCCACATCGGGTACATCGTTATTGTCATCAGTGCCATTAAAATATACTGAAATCGTCTTAGCCATATTTACCACTCCCCCAACTAATGAACCATTAATTCAAGCACTAAAGATACTGACTAACAAGCCAGATTTAAAGTTTTTTTAAATCGTGTAGTATTGACCAGCAAAGGAAATTTAAAAATGAAATACGAAATATTTAAAACCATTCCGCATCGACGGGTAGTGAGCAAACAAGGTAATGACGAAGAAATTTTTGATCTTTATCAATGTGGATTATTTAACAATCATGCTACTGAGGAAAATGTTGAATTAGTCGCATTGCAACCAGAGTCAGCGTACCAAACGCATTATCATGAAGAAAGTGCTGCTGTAATCTATATCATTTCAGGTATAGGAATTTTTCAATTAGCAGAAAAATTTATCAATTACAAACCAGGCATGCGTTTTACTATTCCTGCGGCTGTGTTACATGGCTTTACCACTAAAACTCATACTTTATTCCTTAGTATTCAAAGTCCTCCTATTATAAATACTGATAGTGGCAACATAGATTTGCATTATCAAAAAGGAGATATCCATGCCAAAAAGTGCGACTAGCGGAATCCCTACCAACATGGGCTTAGATCACGTCGGAATAGTTGTACCCGATGCTAAGCAAGCCACAACCTTCTTAATGGAAGTTTTTGATGCTGAATTTGGTTGGGAAGTGAAACGCGATGCCACCCCAACCGCTGGGATGCGTGGCTGGTCAACCCTTTTTGATGTGCACCCCGATGCTTACATGCCGCATGTCATCATGTTGAAATGTGGGGCGCATCCTCTAGCCCAATATATTGAAATTTTTGAATGGAAGACACCTGATCAACCTTCCAGGCAGGGTGAAAATGGATGGCATAAATTTAGTGATATTGGTAATAGTTATATTTCATTTACCGTTCAAGATCTTGACCAAGTTATCACGCACCTTAAATCCAAAGTTATACCGAAATGGCCAGGAGTACGATTAATTCAAGATCCGCCTATGCAATTTCCCTTACGCGGCGAGGTTTGCACCTCCACCTTTCTTGTTTCGCCGTGGGGAATGTGGATTGAACTCACTTGTTGGAGTAAATCGAAAACACTCGGTACCCTCATTAAAGCGCAGCAACGATCCATCAATAATCAATACGTCGGTCAATCAATTTTTGAATTGCCCACGCCTGCTTTTTTAGTAGATTTAGATTGTGTCGATCATAATATCAAGCTCATGTCTGCACGTATGTTAGACAAAAATGTTGCATGGAAAATTCCCAGTAAAGCTCATAAATGTCCTGACCTTGCGAAATATATTCTTAATCACAGCAGCGCAGATGGAGTCGTATTACTAACCCTCACTGAAGCTGAACTTTTTGCAAAAGCAGGCATTGATAACATTTATCTTGCCAACCAAGTTGGGACAGAAGCGGACCTTAAGCGTCTTTCCTTATTAGCTAAACAAACAAAACGTTTATGTGTTGCAGTCGATGACGCCGATTACCTTCATCATTTAGCAACTGCGGTTCAACAATGGGAAATCCAGACGCCCATCCACGTGTTGATTGAAGTTAACGTCAACCATCATCGCTGCGGCGTAAACACTGTGAGCGAGGCAGTTCACTTAGCGCGACTCGCAAAACAAATCGAAATAACGACAGGAGCGATTATTTTCGATGGGATTACCGGTTATGAAGGTCATACACCCATCCTACCTCCTTCTACCAAAACGCATGAAACACAATTATCACATAACATCTTAGCTGCTGTTAAAATTGCCATTGAATCAGCAGGGATATGCGTTAATGTCATTAGTGGTGGCGGCAGTTGCAACTACATAGATTGCCTTCAAACGGGCGTATTAACTGAAATTCAAGCAGGCGGTGGTGCACTGGGTGATTTGCTTTATTATCATCAAGCTAATTTAAAAGATTATGATCACCAAATGGGGTCATTAATCCTCACGCAAATTATTAGTGTGCCCACTGATCAAAGTCGAGCAATCGGAAATGCAGGCTTTAAAGCAGTAGGATGGCATCCTTTTGGGGGATTGCCAGCTCCTCGCGATCGGCAAGATTTACGGGTTATCGGTTTAAGTGCTGAACATACCAAATTAGAAAGTGTTACCCCGCCTGCTTCAGTCGATCTCATGCGCGGTGATAAAGTTGTGCTTATTGCTGCGTATACCGATGCGTTAGGTTTTTTGCATAAAAAAATTTACGGTATTCGCAATGATTACGTTGAAGTGGTTTGGGACATAGCGAGTTAGCCAATGAAAATGCCCATCCTGCTCGAAAAAATGATGTTTGGTTTTGTAGAAAGCCAGATACTCTTTGTCTGCGACGAATTAAAACTATTTGATGACTTAATCACTGAAGGCCCAGCCACACTTGAGCAATTAAGTCAGCGCATGGGCTTGCCCCTTTCTTCCTTAGAACGATTATTAATTGGTGCACACTGCATCAAGTTGTTAGAAAAAGAGGGTCCTTACTACAATGTGAACGCAATTTGGATCCCTTTTTTATCTCGTAGCAGTGACCATTATTGTGGTGGGAAATTTACCCATTACTTCAAAACGAGTTATAAAATTTTTGATTTTTTATTACCAGCTGTCAAAACTAATCAACCCCAATGGGAAAAAATAGGTAAAGAAGCTATAACCCAGAGCAATCTTGATGCAGTTTATATCGATCATATTTATGAAAATGAACAATCCACCACAGATTTTTTATCCACCATGTGGGCTTCCGGGTATAACGATTCTGTTGATTTATGCCATCAATTTACATTTAAAGGTTGCAAAAAATTGGTTGATTTAGGCGGTGCAAATGGATCATTTGCTATCGCCGCTCTGCATAAAAATCCTGATTTAACGGCTGTAATCATGGATTACCCGCATGTTCGAAATGCTGCAGAAAAGAAGCTGACAGAACATCATTGTCAATCGCGAGGCACATTTTATCCAGGCAATATTTTTACAGATTCTTTACCCCTAGGGGATGTCTATTCAATTGGATATCTTTTATCAGATTGGCCAGAAAGTAGATGTGTTTCACTTCTACAAAAAGTCTACGATCATTTACCCCCTAATGGCATTATTGTCATTTTAGAAAAATTTTTTGAAGATGATAAATCAGGCCCTTATTTAACAGCTATGTTAAATATAACCATGCTATTAGAAATGCATGGCACGCATCGAAGCGCAACAGAATATGGCATTTGGTTACAAAATATTGGTTTTCAGCATATACAAGTTACTTATTCTGCGGGGGAAAAACATATGATTACTGCGATAAAATGAAATGGCCAAGTCCAATTTTTGAAAGTTACAGCTTTCCCCATGAGCATTCGCCAAATAATGTTAATGTCCATTCGTAATTTTTTATGATGTTCTCGTCAAAACTGGGACAGCTGAGATGTGCATAGCCGGAGGTTTTTTAGTCCAGCCCCTGCTAATCCTGATCCCAACAAAAATAATTTTATTGTTTACTGGTTAAAGCCCCAGAAAGTGGTTCTAGCGGTTGAGGCGACTGCTCTATTTCTTGCGTGGTAAAGTGATGCTCAAGCAAAACCATCCGTCGATACGCATAGCATAAGAACATACAAATTAATAAAGCGGGGGCGTACATAATTTTTTCGCGCATCGCAAGGCCGAGATTAGTACACATAATACTGAGACACATCATGCCGAATAAGAAATAAATCATTAAAAATTTTGTTATTCTAATGCGGCTAGATAAATCTCGCCAGTAAGCTCTATGTTTAATAAAATAGAGTATCCACCACAAAAGGTAGACATTTTCAATTGAACTTACAATGCCAATAAAATTTCTTGCACCTATTCCCAAGGGTAAAAGTAAGTTGGCAAACACTAAATAAGGAATAAACAAAAACATTAAATACGGGTTGGACGTAGGAACAGGAATGCTAGAACCAATTGCCATGTAGCCTTGTTGACGAACAGCATATTCACCAATATTTTTTATAGTAGTAATGCCATTAAAATGCACCATTTCTGCATAGCTGCTCAAAAGTGGTGTTAGCATTGAAAAAAGCATGCATAGCGTACCCAATATTCCCAACTTATATTGTATTTTAATCTTGCTTCCTGCTAAGAGATAAAGAAATCCTGATACACCAAAAATAATGAAAAGATAAGGCCTGACCACAAATCCTAAAACTGAAGCAACAGCTAATGTTATCAAATTGGAGAATCCTAAACTGCCACGGACAATAACAAACAATGTCATCGTAATTGCTAAAAAGGCGAAATTGTCCTTAATGATCCCTGCGCTCCAGAATAAATAAGAAGGCCAACACATTAATAAAAATGCGGGATAAATTAATTGTTGTGGATCTATTTTGTAAAAAGGCTTGAAACCAGAAATTTTGTCGAGCAAGATTTTATAAATAACGACGAGGTAAGTTGAGGCAACTAAACCAATAGCGCCTGATATTAAAAAAGCCCCTAAAAAGGAGTCACCTAATAAATATTCTCTTGCATACCCTAAAACCATAAATGCAAACCAATAACCCACGCCTTGGTTTTTCATCGTGGCATTGGCAAAATAAAAACAAGAATCCGCACCATTTCTAACCGCGAATTCAAAAAGTGCATAAGCCCCAACAAAATGGCCCAATGCACTCAGTAATAAAATCAGACCGATCGACTTGAAGTTCAATTTAAATTTTTGTAATAAGTAGTAAGCATAGAATAATGCTAAAAAGAAAGCCGCTATGCCAATCGTGATGCCTGCAGGATCGAGCTCTTCATAATTACAATTCAAAACAAAACTTCCCTTTAAAATACGGTCGAAATGCGATGATAGTAATATAATCAACGGGTGAGGGAAATAGGAAGGAGTGGATTCAACTGCTGCTATTGCAACAAAGGATAAAAAAATATCTGTGTAAAATGAGTCGCAAAAAATCAGCTATGAGTCAGACTTCGTAAATGATCTTCTAGTCTCGCATCTGCATAATCAGAAATATGGAAAAAATCCCTATTACCTAGACTCCCTAGATCATCGCCAATCCCGAGAAAATCAATTCCAAGATCCATTGCAGCACGCTCATCCCAAAGTCTATCTCCTACATAAATTATTTTTTTGAAACAGGGCTTATTATAATGTTTTTGGGACCTTTCAATGGCCAGAGAGATAATACGCCTCCTCTCCACATGATCATCGCTGTGTGCTATGGGGATTGCTTGATAAGGTATTTGAGCTGATCGTAATTTCAAAAGTGCCGATGTTTTCCACCCACCCGTAGCTATTGCAATATCCCAGCCAAGTCGTGAAAGCCTTTGAAAAATCTCCTTAGCTCCATGGATGGGTAGACAATGGGAAGGATGGTTAGCAAAAGCACTTGCGAGGTAAGAAAAGAATTTAGTCTTTATCGATACAACTTCGGAAGTATGTGGGTTACGGTTCAATGTCGATTGAGTAATCTCAGCAAGGATGCCAGCATCGGTTGAATACTTATAATTTGCCCAGTTGGTATCCAAGGAATGAATTGGAAGAACCTCTAAAATTGACTTTTCAAATAGCAGTGAGTCAATATCATTAGTCTTTGTTAATGTCCCATCAATATCAAAAACTATTAATTTATGGGTCATTAGGTGAAATGGGCCTATTTTAGAGTTCTAGAATTATCGCCTGCGATAGTTTTAACAGCAAGCCTAAATAAATCTCAGTTAGATTTGTAGCCCAAGCACGTCAACAATTATTGATAGGCTTCATTGAATGCGTTATGCAAGTATATCCAATTTTTTGGGAGAAGTTTTTTCTAAGTAAACAGTTGAGCTTCAATGTTAAATAACCGGATTACCTTAGAATAAATGACTAATCACTGTCGGAATGTCTCTTCTTGTATTCTACCTGCAAGGCCGCTTAATGCTTCTTGCACTATATTTTCAAATCCAGCAATGCCATTTTCTATGGTGATGACCAGTTAATGTGCAACATAATGCGCCGCCTTTGGAGATAGCACCTGATATATAATATGACTAAGACCCAGATTATCTTTTCCCCAAGTCATTTCGTTTAATTTGGAGAGGGTTTTTTCGAATACTTAAGTGGATTCGACTTCAGTCATCAGTGATCTCCGCTAGCGTATACTGCGGCAGTTCATTGTATATCCGCTTTATTGATCATGATGAATATGAATACCTTAATGTGCCTAAAAATATTTATGATAAACTTCTTAGCGCACCCTCTGCGGGGCAATATTTTAATATTTATATCAAACCCTATTATCAATACCAACAATTGCAGCACAACCAAAGTTGAATTTATCCAACCTTAAAACTTCGGTGGCAAATCACTTTTTTTAAGGTTAATGATCGAAGCTTTGCCAAACTATTCAAACCTTTTTGTGCAAGCCAAATTGTCGTCTCCCCGCATTCGGGATCCCGTACTTTAAAAATGATTCTTTCCGAGGGGGTATAAACCGGGGGACCAGGGACTAGTTTTAGTCTAGTGCCCGAGTACCTCTAGACATCCACCAGTGATGGTAGAGCGTGAAATTTTCTAGCTAAACCTCAAAAGAAGTAGTATTAATTCATTAAAAAAAGGGGGGGTAATAATGGCCGGAAAAATTCCTACATGATCTATACCAATGATTATATCAGTATGTTCATCAATTTTTAAAACCATAAATAAAACACACCTAAAAATGATTGACTATTACATAGCTGGCTATGTATATTTATAACCCTTGCAGAATGATGCAAAATTTGAGCGTGACACTTAAATTGTTGAAAATGATTATTTAAAAAAACTATATCAATGTTTACTACTTTTGCACTCATATTTTTAATTAAAAATTCTTATGCATTGAGAGATTTTCAATTGGAAAAAAATAAACAACAGGTCATTGAAGTTTATGACAAGACTATCAACCAAAAAGATTTTGAAGCTACCTCGTTATATCTGGTTCCAAGGTATACACAAACATAATCCAACAGCAGCTGATGGCTCTGAGTATTAAGGGCTTTTATCAGCTCCTACGTGACAAATATCCTAATGCTCATAGTGAAATGAAGCGGGTATTCGCAGAAGGGGATAATGTTATCCTGCATGTGCAGTCAATTTGAGAGCCAGATACTTATAGTCGCGCCCTATTTATTTAAATTAGAAAACGGAAAAAGTGTTGAGCACTGGGATACAGCTCAAGATATTCCCGAAAAATTTGCAAATTCCAATCAAATATTTTAACCCCTCGCGAGGCTTTTATGAATACCGAAATTACTTTATCGAACCAAATTGATAATACCAATTATCAGTTTACATCTAATGTAAAAAATCAATTAAGAAATCTAAGCTTATTCTCCGAGGAAGCTTTAGAATGGCTGATGATGGAGCATTATCAATTTTCTTTTAGAAATACTAGTTTTTTACTAACCGCAGTTAACACAACAAAGCAATTTAACGAGAAAGGCGTTTCTGACGAGTTGCTACGAAATTTTAATGAAGAAAAAAATCATGCCGCGATCTATAAAAAAGCACTATTTGAAATTGGAACGGATGTAGATAAACGCACTGAATTTACTCCAACGACTGCATTTTTTGAAACTATTTCACACTTAATTTCTAATTGTCCTTCCTATACACTTGGGGCTATGTACGCAACTGAGACAGCCGCAATATTTGAACATGAAGTGTTTCACGATATTTCAAACGAAGTTATTAAGCGAAGAAAACACCTTTGGGAAAAATCGAAATTGAAAGCATTTCATGATATGCATTTGAATGGTGTAGAACAAGGTCATAAAGATGGCCTCGGTATGTTTGTTGATATTGCGAAAGAAAATTATTACATGTCGCACGAAGCACTTAGTGGTCTTTTTATTAAGAAACGAGAAATTTCTTTAGGAGCCAATCAAGCTATCAATTCGATGACAATTTGGTGGGATGCATTACTTAAGCATGCAGAAACTTTAAAATGAATGATGCAATTATAGATCGACACGCTGAGTACAATATTGTTAATGGTATTGAACAATTAAACTTAATTAAAAATATTATTGCATTACGAAAAAGAGTTTGGCCTGACTTCATTCGTCTCGCTGATGACATTATTTTTAAAATTTATAAATTATATCCCGACTTCCAAGTAAGCTTATTAGATAAGAACAATGAACTTATTGCTATAGCAAATTCGCTTCCTATTATAGGGAACAAATCGTTAATTGATCTTTCCAATGACGGAGTGAGTTGGGTCATTAATACAGTTCTTGATGAAAATTATGACGTTAATTTAGCAAATATTTTATGTGCTATATCAATTACAGTTAGCGATAAATACCGTAATCGGGGAATAAGTAAAATTCTTCTTCAGTATCTTAATCAAATCAAACATAGCAAAAAATATACTTCTCTAATTGTACCTGTCAGGCCAAGTTTAAAATGTTTATATCCTTTAATTTCTATTGATAAATATATTAAATGGAAAAATAAGGCAGGTCTTATCTTTGATCCTTGGTTAAGAACTCATATCTCCGTTGGTGCTAATATTTTAAATGTTTGTCATCGCTCTGCTTTTATTACTGCTACGATAAGCCAATGGGAACAATGGACAGGATTGTGCTTTCCAGATGATGGATCTTATATTATTAAAAATGCACTAGTCCCAATAGAAATTGATTTCATGAATAATCAAGGAACATACATCGAACCTAACGTTTGGGTTAGTTATTAATAAGAATAATTTAACTTTAGAATTTAAAGTAACAACTTATTTGGCTATAACTGAGACTATACCCTGTAGTTGATCGTACTGTGATGCTTCCTATTGCTCCGCCTAAAGCTGCATTACTAGAAGGTTATTCTGATTGGCTAACTGAACTTAAGCAAATGTGAGGCTGAACGTCTGCGTATCATTATAGCTAGCAACATAGGAATGATCATGCTTGGGTATAGGGCAAGGCATTTTTGAAAACAACAAGATCGAGGATGAGGGGTAAAAATTATTGATCGCCTAGCTTTTGACTTGCGCGAACAATTACTTGAAATGAATAATTTTTCTCCACGTCATCTTAAATACATAAGAGCATTTCCGGCCATACCTCAAACGGACATTTCTATTTTGAAATGACACACAGATAAAAAAGAAAGAGAGTTGCAATTTAACGGGTATAAATATATTTTGCTCCTAGCAAAAATAACTACATTTATGTAATTAGTTAAACTTTTACAATCTGGAGTGTTAGAAAATCGAGGGCTATTGAATGCTAAATAGAAAAATAAACGTTACAGATGAGAACAATGAAATTTTATGGCAAAAGAAAGGTGACTTTGCTGATGTAAGCTATAAAAATCAACAAGTAGTGTATGATACAACGAATCCGGATTCTAAAATTAAACAACTCAAAGTTGTCGGCCACCGCGATGGCGATATTATTATCGCATTCAAAACCAAAAAGCCGCAGTTTGATACAATCACAAATGAATTGGTGAATAAAGGGTATTTAGCCCCTGATTTTAATGATAAATCCCTTGGTATTTATAGAATCAACGTACCTAATATTAATTTTTTAACTTCTTTTCTACAAACTTTGGGTGCTATTGAACCTTCAATCAATACGATTGCACCAGAAATTATTGTAAGCGTTAAACCATACTCTAAAGAAGAGCCCACGATACCAGGCTGGAATAAAAGTGGTTCTTTTGCCAATACTTATTCTTATGGCGCCGAGTTAAATCGCTGTGAAACTTATACAAGCACCTTACCAGATGCAAAAATAAAAAAATTGAAATTGCTGGGTTATTACAGTGGTGATATTTGTATTTTTTTGAATTTACAAAAATCACAATACGATGCAGTTATTGATCCTTTAGTCGCAAATGGTTTTACTAAACCAGATTTTATCTACAAAGACTGTGGATTTCATAAAATCGACATCCCAAATGAAGCAGCTTTAAATCAGTTTTTAAATATCATTAGTGCTGTTGAACCATCAATAAACACCATCACTAACAATATTAAGCAA
Source organism: Gammaproteobacteria bacterium (assembly GCA_013816845.1). Lineage (NCBI taxonomy): Bacteria > Pseudomonadati > Pseudomonadota > Gammaproteobacteria > Gammaproteobacteria bacterium. The sequence continues at coordinate 223,721 of JACDDU010000003.1, read as the reverse complement.
AGTTACACCGCTGTAAAAACCAATAGCGATAACAGAAGCGTTTTTGATTTACTACAAAGTAATGATGATATGGATATCGATGGGATCGGATTAGGATTCGGTGGTTTAGGTGGCTTTGACTCAGCTTATGGTTTTGGCGCTGGCTTAGAAAGATTAATACTCGAGATTCAGCTAGCAGAATTACAATTGTTAACAGAGGCAGTACCTAGTAAATTCAGCAATAACACCTCTTCTTTCTTTGGAAATTCTGCTAAGAAGTGTCGAGACATCGACAATGAAAAACTTATTTCAGACGAACAGATAGCTGCAAGTGCCTTTGGCCAAGCGTCAAATACAGCAAGAAGAATGGGTCATTAGAAGTTCGCTTCTCCCGCCAAGTCGTTTTTGGCGGGAGCTAGTTAGCTGTAGCGTCCTGATTTAATCGTGTAGTGTTTTTCTGATAGTGATTACTCAATTACTTTATCGACAATAGGAATAGGTGGGTTAATTGTGATACTATTTGGGATGATTGAGATTAGCTTTTTTCTTATCATTTGCTCTATTCCAAAACCAATCTTGCTTTTCTTTAAGCAACCCATTGAAGACATCTGAAAAAGTTTTTCCAAGCTCATATCGAGCAAGCTGTAGATCACTCAAGGCAATGTAGGTTTAGGCATCAGTAACCACACTATCAATAAGCTCGTCAAAATAGATGGAGCAACAGTAGCGAGAATAATTTTCCAATAGGTCGTGCTCATTTCAGCATAATAAATATTTAACAGCCTTCTTGCGGCATTCGTCGCTTCTCGCAATTTGTTAATGTCGGGCTCAGTTTCGCTAAACGCCGTCCGCGCAAGCGATTTTCCAATATATCCGGGGTCATGTGCTTAACTTCATTTTTTAAGCAGGCATGAATATCATTACCTTTTCTTCCAAAGAAGAGAACTGGATAACTTCTCGTGCAAATTCTTTTACAAATTTAGCAATATCAACGCCTTGCTTCGCTGTGACTAATGGTCTTCTGCAATGCGATCATAAAGAACGACATACTTATTTTGGATGACGCTTTTAAGTTTTTTGCTTTTGTTTATTTGTATAGTTTTAGTGTTTAGAAAAATCACTTTATCCAATACCAACAGATCACTTAATTAAAAGTTGATAGTCACCGCAACAAAGTGACCCACAAATTCTGTGGGTAACTTTGTGTAAATAGGTTGGTTAAAGAGGTTAACTGCAAAGCTAAAGGGATAATACTGTCAAAATATGGCAGTAGTGATTGAGTGATGAATAGAACTGAACGACTTTTAAATTTATTACTAATTTTAAGAGGTTATCGCTATCCTGTCAGCGGACAGCGTCTAGCAGAGCGATTAAAAATTAGCATTCGAATCATATCGTGATATTGCTACCTTACAAGTTCAAGGGCTGAAATCGAAAGAGAGGTAGGTATTGGATATATACTTAAACCAACTTTCTTTTTACCACCTTTAATGTGCACAAACAGAGATGGAATCTTTGCTTTTAGGTGCACGCTGGGTTATTCAATATCGAGATACGCCGTTATCAAAAGCTGCAACAGATGGTATTAAATAAAATACACGATGTTATACCTAATAATATAAACAATAATGCAAATGTTTTTTCATTACGTGTAGGCCCACCAGCATCAAAACTCGTGACAGAAGAAGACCTTTCTGCGCTAAGAGATGCTATTGCTAATCAAAAGAAAATTTACATGGTATACAAGTCAGAGAATGGCAAAGAAACCACACACATAGTCTGCTCATTCACCACTGGATACTTCACTAATGAACGCATATTAGTTGCCTAGTGTGACAAGAAAAAAAACTATCAACACTTTAAAATAAATCGTATTAGCGCGATTGAAATATTGAGCGAACACTATTCTGGCTCGAAAGATAAGCTCTTCCGCAAATGGCAGGTATTACAATTGCGCAAGCACTCAACGAGACGTAAATGATTATAAGCAGTTAGACCTTCTGCGCCACCCACGCAGTCGCATCACCACACTCTGGATCACGTACTTTGTGAACTAGTACTTCAAATGACGCATCTTGTAGAAGCTGGTTATATTCTTTTGTAGATAAAGAAGCATGGTAAAGTTCTTGTCCACCATTATTACTCCATACTTCTCCCTCTTCCTCACCAGAAGTGAACGCCAAAACCCCGCCATGTTTAGTATGTGCGCTAAATATTTTAAACATCTTCCGTTGACTATCTTGGTCAAGGTGAAAAAAACTATGCCATGCTAGAACTACATCAAATTGCTGGTTTAAATTAATGTTGCGCATATCCGAAATTATCCATCGTTCACTTGGAAAACGTTTTTTGCACAACTCAATCATTTTTTTGCTACCATCAATGCCGGTGATTTTGAAACCTTTCCCAATGAAAAATTGCGCGAGAGGTTCTCCAGTTCCACAACCTAAATCTAAAACCGAACCGCCGGCTGGAACAGAATTTACGATTAAATTAAGATATTCAGATTCCATAAGAGTTTTAGTACGAGCATCATCAAACCACTGCACGATTTCTTCATAGGATTCATAAACTCTTTCTTTGTTTTGCTTAGCCATATCCATATGCACACCAATGTAAATTTAAAATTTTGGTCACCAAAACTAAATATCTGGATTTTTCCGACAGCTTCTATTGAAAATTCCCTTATTAATCATACCGTCCCGGGGCGGATTCGAACCGCCGACCTGCCCCTTAGGAGGGGGCTGCGCTATCCATCTGTGCCACCGGGACTGATTCGTAAAATAAGGATGTAGAACGATACTAAGAATGAATTATGACATGCCGAGGGCCGGAATCGAACCGGCATGAAGTTTCCCTCACCGGTTTTTGAGACCGGCGCGTCTACCAATTCCGCCACCCCGGCAATGCACGCGCAAGTATAAGGAAGGTTATTAGCGAGGTCAATGCAATATGGTTCAAATCGTAACCGGGTCAACATCAATCGACCAACGAATGGTCGCGGTCAGATCCGACTGGCTGATGTAATCGCCACATAGGGCAAGATAGTGATGCAATAATTTTCGCTGACTTGTTTTGATTAATAACTGTTCGCAAAATAATCCTTTTCGTTTGGGCAGCAAAGGTGACATGGGTCCCAAAATTTCAACACCGGTCGGTGCTGGATGCTTTTTGATATCTTTTAAGAAGGCAATGGTTTTAGCGTGGTGATAACTCTCCGCACGTAATAGAGCAATGTGAGTATAAGGTGGAAGGTGACTATGTTGCCGTTGCGCTAATAATTTTTTGGCGAATACTGCATAGCCTTCGTGAATGAGCGTTTTTAACAGCGGATCATCGGGCTGATGGGTTTGAATCATGACGGTTCCTGCATCTTTACCGCGACCAGCGCGTCCAGCAACTTGTGTGATCAATTGGCCAATTTGTTCGGTTGCACGAAAGTCACTGCTAAAAAAACCGCTATCGCCATCGATGATTCCCACTAGCGTGACTTGCGAAAAGTGATGTCCTTTCGCAAGCATTTGGGTTCCTAACAAAATGACGGGTTCGCCCTGATGAATCTGATCTAATAAAATTTGCAATGAGCCTTTTTTTTGGGTGCTATCTCGATCGAAACGCAACAATGGAATGGTAGGGAAGTATTGTTGGACTAACTCTTCTAAACGCTCAGTGCCCACACCCACGGGTTTTAATCCATCCGCACCACACGCTTGACACATTTTAGGAGCTGGGTAGGCTTTGTCACATTGATGACAAATTAATTTGCCAGGTTGTAAGTGATAAACCAACCGTACAGCACAGCGCTTACATTCCATGACTGAGCGACACGCCGTGCAATATAAAAGAGGTGCATAACCCCGTCGGTTTAAAAAGAGCATGACTTGATTGCCAGCTTGCAAATGCGCGCGCATGGCTGCCAATAAAGGTTTGCTGAGACAATCAGAATTTTTAGTTTGCGACAAATCAATCATTTCAAAAGTTGGAAGGATGGCATCGCCTGCACGTTCATTTAAAATTAAATGAGTATAACGTTTTCGTTCAGCATTAAATAAAGTTTCAAGAGAGGGGGTTGCCGATCCTAAGATAATGGGAATGTTGCTAAAATTGGCTCTTACCACCGCTAAATCTCGAGCCTGGTAACGCATATGATCTTGTTGTTTGAAAGATTGATCATGTTCTTCATCAACAATGATTAAACCTAAATTCTTAAAAGGGGTAAAAATAGCAGAGCGTGTACCAATGACAATTTTCGCTTCCCCAGTTTTGGTTGCAAGCCAACCTACCATGCGTTCGCGCTCAGTCAAATTCGAATGAAGTGCGGCAATTTTGACGGGAAAACGTTCACTAAATCGGGCTAGCGTTTGAGGCGTTAAACTAATTTCGGGTAATAAAACTAAAACTTGTCGATCTTCTTTCAACAAGACTTCAATGACTTGCAGATAAACTTCCGTTTTGCCGCTGCCGGTAATGCCATCTAATAAAAAAGTTTGAAAGGTATGCTTCGCAGCAAGTATTTTATCGATCGCCACTTGCTGCATTACATTTAAAGGGGGGCGATCGATCGCAACACTTTGATGGGCGGGAAGTGACTTCACTTTGCTCAAGTCTTTCCCCTTCCGTAAATGGACCGGAATCGCTGCGTGTAATACTTCACCCAAGGCGGCTTGATAATAGTCGGCCGCCCAAGCGCATAGCTTGAAAATATCTGGCATTAGAATAGGTTCTGCATCTAAAACACTATGGGCGAGTTTTAGTTTATGCGGCAATACTGGAGTTTCGTTAACAATATTGATCAATATCCCTACAAGCTCGCGCGATTGGAAAGGTACTCTAATTCGCATGCCGGGCATTAAAGTACTGAAATCAATATCTTGCGGTGGAAGATAGTCAAATAGCCTACGTAATGGCGTCGGTAAAGCAATTCGAAGATATTGATTAACGCGCATTAGGGTAAAGCCTTCAGGATAAGTTAAGGTTCACGCTATAATAATGAGTAATTGAGAAGTTAAAAAGAGGCTTCGCCATGGGCATGACCATTTCTGAACCAGATTTAATGCTGGCACTCGAACGATTAATTAAACAAATGGTGCAACGCAACTTGTTACCAGGCATTAAACCTGAAGACGCACACACCTTAGCCAAAACGATTGCCGACACGCTAACGAAGGATCCTCATTTCAAAATGACAGCGTTAGATCTTGTTCGAGATCGGGGAATCAACGATGCATATAATGCAAAAGATGTTTTAGCTCTAATTTGTATGGCGCAACATTCGCAAAAAAATATGGATCCGAAAGATCGATTTGATATGCGCTTATTGTTTAAACCCGGCACTGAAGAAAATAAAAAAGAATTAATTAAACAATTAAAGAAAATGCTTTTACACTTTGTAAAAAATGATCCTAAACTTAAAAAAGCATATGAGAAAGATCCAGTCAAATTTGAACAGCGACTTGAAGAAGTTGCAAAGTTCTTGATTAACTCAAGAATTACGAATGATAAAGATAGCTTGCATGAAAATAAGGAATTGATAACTTTGATGGCGAGCACAAGCACGTTGCTAAGTGATCAATTGAAAGAACAACGGCTCCAATTTTATGGAACGGACACGCAAAATCCTGGCAGTGTTGCCCGCCCTGTATTAGGAAATCCATTTGGCAACATCATTGGCATGCTCGATCAAGAAACCGCGCCCACGCCTTCCTTTGCTGGAGATTCAAATAACCCTGATGCAGGCGTGCCCGATCCTTTGGGTTTAAAGTTTGCTGCGATATTAAATGTTATTTCCGCCAATGTTGATAACCCTGCCCTTGAAAAAGAAATGGTAGATAGTGGCCTCGTTCCTAAAAGCCCATCTTCCATGAGTCCTTTTAAAACAACACTTAAACCTAATGATCCTATGAGTGGTTAATGATGCAATCTGATCAACACAATCAATCAATGCTTGCCCAAGTTGCGCAAGCAGTTACGGCAATTCCTTTTAATCGCATGCTAGGGCTCACGCTTGATCATTTGAGTGCAACCGATGTCGAAATGCATTTTAAGATGAAAGAAGACTTAATTGGTAATATCTTCCACGGCATATTGCACGGCGGCGTCACCTCGGCTGTGCTTGATATGGCTGGTGGCATGGTGGTTATGGCAGCTTCAGCTGTGCGTCTGAGCGAGCGCTCAGTTGAGGAACAAATTGCGATAATGAGTAAAACCAGCACCGTAGATTTACAAGTTAGTTATTTGCGTCCAGGTAAAGGTGAAACCTTTATTGCGAAAGCATATTTACTCAAAAGCGGGCACCATTTAGCCTTTGCACGTATGGAGCTTTGGAATCAAGATCAAATCTTGCTTGCAACTGGAACAGGAACCTACGCGCTAAGATAATACGGGGCATTTCCTTTTCACGAGTCATCTTCAACCTCATGCCAAGACGATTACGCTATCCTTGCAAGGGATGAGCCTGCAATGAGTTAATCATTGCGGCAGGTAGGGAAGTCCCTCTTGTCTTTGCAAGCTTTGCAAGCAATCCTGGTGTATTAGGCACAACATGAACCGGGAATAAGTACTCTCTTCCCCAATTATGCTTCACCTTGGCTACAACTTTTCTTTCCTACTCGGCAACCAATGCATAGTAATCCACTTTATTTCGCGCAACACGTATACAATCACGCGTAATAATTATTCACATCAAACCAGCATTAACAAAATCTTCCCTCCCATGCCCTTCATCATTATGATATCGACTTCTAAAAAAAAGGAGAGGGAGCGTCATGACGAGACAGATATTAGTAATCGGTGCAGGAAAAATTGGTACGCTGATTACCTTTTTATTAGCTAATTCAAATGAATATTTTGTTTATCTTGCCGATATTCAAGCTGACAATAAGCTCGTTAAACGATTAGATAACTTACAAAACTTTACCTACGTGCAACTTGATGCAAGTAATGCCGAAGTTATTTCACAATTTGTTAAAGAACACAAAATTGAAGGAATCATTTCTTCACTACCTTACTATTGCAATATTCCAATTGCCCGTGTTGCAGCAGAAAATAATATTCATTATTTTGATTTAACCGAAGATGTAGAAACGACAGAAACGGTTCTTAACATTGCAAAAAATGCATCCAGCACTTTTGTTCCACAATGTGGATTGGCACCTGGCTTTATTAGCATCATTGCAAACCATCTCATGCAAAATTTTCCGAAACTAGATACGGTAAAAATGCGCGTCGGTGCCTTACCCACTAATATTAGTAATGCATTGCAATACTCTTTAACCTGGTCAACCGATGGTTTGATTAATGAGTATGGAAATCCGTGTTATGCCGTTGAACACGGGGAAGAAGTGCTTCTCCAACCCCTTGAAGGCTTGGAAAAAATCAAAGTAGACGGTTTAACTTACGAAGCTTTCAATACTTCAGGAGGAATTGGCAGTTTAGCGCAAACTTATAATAAAAAAGTTAAACACTTAAGTTATAAAACGATTCGCTATCCAGGTCATTGCGCCAAAATAAAATTTCTCATGAATGATTTAAAATTGAATGATGATCGCGAAACGTTAAAACGTATTTTTGAACATGCCATTCCTAAAACTTATCAAGATGTTGTCTTGGTTTACGTTTCAGTGACCGGTATGCAAGATGATTTATTGATCGAGGAAAATTACGTCAAAAAGTTTTATCCCAAAGTTATTAATGGTCAACGGTGGTCAGCCATTCAATTGACCACAGCTTCAGGTATTTGTGCCGTTGCAGACATTGTCTTGAATAATCCGCAAAAATATCGCGGTTTTGTTAAACAAGAAGAATTTTCATTTGATGAATTAATTAATAATCGCTTTGGTGATTATTACGCATAGGAGAAAAGAATGGAGCTACTTAAATCACTTCAGTTGGGTGCTAAAAATAAAGGCGCAAGTACAGGAACAAATTGGTGGTCCGATGAAAACCGAGATGAAATTATTTCTTTTAATCCTGCGACAGGCGAGCCTATCGCCAGTGTATATCGAACCTCATTTGAAGATTATGAGCGCATTGTCAAAACGGCAAAGGAAGCCCAGTTAACATGGCGCACGATTCCAGCACCAAAGCGCGGCGAAGTGGTGCGAGCCCTCGGTGAAGAACTCCGCCGCTGCAAAGATTCTTTAGGCAGTCTCGTTTCTCTTGAAATGGGAAAATCTAAACAAGAAGGGGATGGTGAGGTGCAAGAAATGATTGATATGGCTGATTTAGCAGTCGGTCAATCACGCATGCTTTATGGTCATACCATGCATTCAGAACGACCTGATCATCGCATGTATGAACAATGGTTACCCCTGGGTGTGGTCGGTGTCATTAGTGCTTTTAATTTTCCCGTAGCAGTTTGGGCTTGGAACGCTTTTATTGCTGCCATTTGTGGTAACACTGTCATTTGGAAACCTTCTCCCAAGACTGCACTTTGCGCTGTTGCGGTGCAACATATTTGCAATCGAGTCTTAGCGCAATATGGTTATGAGGGCATTTTTTCTTTGCTTGTTTCCGATGACAATAAAATTGTCAAATTGATGGCGCAAGATATGCGCCTGCCCTTAATTTCATTTACGGGATCAACTGCAGTGGGACGTGATGTTAAAACCCAAGTTGCAGCACGCTTAGGTAAATCCTTGTTAGAATTGAGTGGAAACAATGCCATCATTGTTGATGAAACAGCTGATTTTAAATTAGCCGTTCCAGCCATTGTGTTTGGGGCGATAGGAACTGCAGGGCAACGATGCACCACAACGCGACGTTTATTTGTACATGATGCTATTTATGACAAGCTTGTTCCTATCTTGGTCGATGCTTATAAAAAAGTAACCATTGGCGATCCCCTCGATCAAAAAAATTTGTTAGGACCTTTGATTGATCAAGGTGCAGTTGATCATTACGTTAAAGCAATTCATGATGCAAAAACGGCAGGCGGCAAAATCTTATGTGGGGGAAATGTTTTAGATCGACCCGGCTATTTTGTCGAACCTGCCATCATTGAAGCTCACAATGATTGGGATATTGTCCAAAATGAAACCTTTGCTCCCGTTTTATATGTCATGCGTTATCACACCATTGAAGAAGCGATCGCGATGCAAAACCACTCTCGGTTTGGTTTATCTTCTGCACTCTTTACGCAGAATCTCCAACATGCTGAGTTATTCTTATCAAGTCGTGGCAGTGATTGCGGTATAGCCAATATTAACATTGGTACCTCGGGTGCTGAAATTGGTGGGGCATTTGGCGGAGAAAAAGACACAGGCGGTGGGCGAGAAGCAGGATCCGATGCTTGGAAGGCTTACATGCGTCGTCAAACAAACACCATCAATTGGAGTAATTTATTACCCCTCGCGCAAGGAATCAAATTTAATATTTGAATGCGTAATTCATAGAGCGCTAAGATGAGGTTTATCCTATCCCTAATGAATAGATAAACCTCATGAAAAAATTTATTATAATTGAGCGCAATCCGTTAGATGATTTAATTGAATTAATTTTAAATAAAGTACCAGACTACGATGCGAAATTTGCTGCACCCAAATTAAAAGAAAAAATAAATGCAGCTGATCAACAAAAGATCTTCAATTTTTTAGATTCCAATAAAATCCGAACTGTTCAGCAGCTTCAAACTTATCTTCAAGAAGGTGGTGAATTTTTTTCAACACCGCACAAAGATTTTATTCGTTCTTATCTTGAGCAATGGCTTATCGTCGGCAACAAACTTAAAGAGCGTGTAGCTTTACCTAATTCGCTTTGGGGTGAAATTGTGGGCAAGCCTTTCGGCTCAGGTGCACTGCTTGAACTTTTCCTACAATTTTTACCCGCTGATTCCTCAGTACTTGCAGCGCTGCAAAAAAAATTGCAACAAATGGTTCAATTTTCTAATTTTTCAAAACAAGCCTGTCATCTCACTAATTTATTAATTGCAACAAAACTAAAAGCCGATCATCTCGAATCGCACAAGCCTAAAATTTTATTCATCGCATCCGAATGGCAGCATTGGTATTTAATCAATATTTATACTGAAATATGTGAAACGTATCTGACGGGTTTGCGAGAAGCCGCGCGTCAACTTTTATTAAAACAAGATAAGCTTTTTTTTATTTATAATAACGATACCAACGTGATTGAAGCACTAGAACAATATAACGAATGCAATATCACACCGGCTCATCCCACGCTTGCAGCGATTGTGAAATATCATTCTTTTTTAACCGACTTACATCATACCCTCGTAGGAAATTCCCCCCGGGCTTATTTACCACGGGCTTGGGAACGGAATCAGTTAAGCGAAGCTGCGCATCGCTTAGAAACTTTCAAAGCAAAACTAGATCACGGCATGAATGTGCTACAGCTTAACTTAGATGCACCTTTGCCTTCCGCCCTTTTATATAACACTGTGTCGGGAATTAGTGATGCCATTATGATGAGCAAAGCGGACCAAGTGTGGCAATATACGACAGGATTTTTTCGAAGTAAGCCACCTGTACCCAGCACCCTGGGGAAAGAACCACATCCGCTGCTTGAAGATACACTGCCGGATGCATCGTCAAAAAAGATGAGTTAGGAAGGACTTTGCTTCCTACACCTTGCTTATAACTTTAAATTTTAGTTTACATAGCGTGCAAGTGGGTTGCCAGAAACACTTGCACATCATCTTGGGGATAGGTAACAATTAAACTTCTCCTTTGCCCATACACAAATATTTAATTTCCACATACGGATCAATACCGTATTTGGAACCCTCCCTTCCGATGCCGGATTGTTTTACACCACCAAAGGGCGCAACTTCAGTCGAAATGATGCCCGTATTAATGCCAACGATGCCACATTCTAAATATTCAGCGACCCGCCAAATACGATCAATATCTTGCGTGTAAAAATACGAAGCCAAACCATATTCCGTATCATTGGCTCGCAATAAGACTTCCTCTTCTGTATGAAAGCGAAACAAGGCTGCGACTGGACCGAAGGTTTCTTCTTTTGCTAATAACATGTCCGCATTTGCTTCTGTTATGACAGTGGGTTCAAAAAACAAGCCACCGAGCGCATGCGGTTTGCCCCCTGTGATCACATTGCCACCTTTCGCAATGGCGTCATTAACGTGCCGCTCAACTTTCTCTAGCGCTTTCTCGTTAATTAAAGGTCCCAGTTGAATGCCGGACTCCAAACCATTACCCATTTTTAATTGTCGTACGGCATGGACTAATTTTTTGGTAAATTCAGCGTATATCGTATCTTGAACAAAAATGCGGTTTGCACAGACACAAGTTTGTCCCGTATTACGAAATTTTGAAGCAATCGTTCCTGCTATGGCTTTATCCAAATCAGCATCGGCAAAAACAATAAAAGGTGCATTCCCGCCTAACTCTAAGGTTATTTTCTTAATCGTAGGGGCACATTGTTGCATCAATAAACGTCCCACCGCTGTTGAACCAGTAAACGAAACTTTACGCACCGTAGTGCTGCCCGTCATTTCAGCTCCAATGGACCGCGCATCGCCTGTAATCATGTTCAAAACACCCTTCGGGAATCCAGCTTCCATCGCAAGGGATGCGAGCGCCAACGCTGTAAAGGGTGTGCTGCTGTCCGGCTTAACCACAACGGGACACCCGACAGCAAGCGCAGGCGCAATTTTTCTGGTAATCATGGCAGCTGGGAAATTCCAGGGCGTAATCGCTGCAACGACACCAATGGGTTGCTTGATGACCACAAGATGTTGATCACGTTTATTGGAAGGAATAACATCCCCGTCGTTCCTACGTCCTTCTTCAGCAAACCATTTGATAAATCCATTGGCATAAATCATTTCATTAATGGATTCGCTTAGCGGCTTTCCCTGCTCAAGCGTCATGATGCGAGCTAAGTCTTCTTGATGATGATCAATTAAACGCGACCAAGCCCAGAGTAATTCGCAACGCTTAAGCGCTGGGAGTGCACGCCAACTTGACCAGGCAGTAGATGCTGCCTCAATGGCACGCTTGGTTTCTGTCACGCCACAATCCGGCACGTGACCCAGTATTTGTCCATCAAAAGGGTTGTGCACCGGAATTTTTTTTTGATTTTCAGCACCGACCCATTCACCATTAATCAAGCAAGCTTCTTTCAACAGACTCGCATGCCGAATACCGTGCATAAAACGCTCCCTTAATTTTCCAATTTCAATTTAAATTGTTCGTAGAGGGCTTGCTGATGATTAAAGTTATTTAAAAACCTTTTAATTTCATACCGCCAAGCAGTGCGCAAACTTGATAAAGATAAGTGCTCTTGTGTACCGTCTAAGTCAATCAGTACCGGAGCAAGATGTTCATCAATAATAATATTAGTTATTTTCAAATCGCCGTGCGTGATCGTTAATTTAGCTAAATTGCGTAGCAAATCAGCAAGCCGATCCACCATGGGACTCGTTATTGTTTCTTCATGACGCTCGAAATACTGAGCAGCCGTTTCACCTTGGATGTATTCAGAAATATAATAAGAGGTACCACGCAAACCTAAAAAACGCTTTTCAATGAATGCAATGGGCTTTGCGGTTTTGATGCCAAATAATTGTAATTTATGAGCCAAGCGCCAAGAGACCGCCGCTCGAGTTGCGCGTGTCATGCGCCGAATGCGATGCCATAAATTTTTTAAGTTATATCGTTTAACTACAAGTGCTTTGCCATTTAAATTAATTTTTATCACAGTCGCCGAACGACCCTGCTTTAAAACTTGACAGGTTGGATGATGAAAAAAAGCTTCAGGATTTTCTAAATAAAAATTAAATTCAGGGCTAATAAACGCTCGATCACTCATGCATAACATGGACCACGTATGTCGCTTAACAAAGTCATTACTCGTGCGAAAAATTTTTTCAGCAAAATGTTGCCAACGTTTTTCATGCCATTGCTTAATTAAACGGAAAAGCTCAATGGTATCTGCAGGTTTTAATAACCAACCTCGGGCTTTAGCATAACTTTCAAATAATTTTTTTTGTAACCCTTCGCAACCGACTCCCAATTGTGAAAGAAATAAAGCTAAGTGATTAATGCTGGTTTTTTTATTTATTTTTAAAGCATGATGCGTAATTTGAGCGCCATCCAAAGTATAAACAATTTTACGGCCAACCAGAAAATTTTTTAAATGCAAATCTTTTTGAATAATGCCTAAAACATGCTGTGTCGCAAGTTCGATGACCACTGCTTTTAATTGCGGCTTTGCCGTTTCTCCATGCTCATGGTCCATCCATAAAGCATGCAAACTACGCACATGCTGTAAGCATTGAAAAATTAAAATATGGATACGCTTATCGCACGTCGCGCCATAAAAAAGTAATGAAGGCGTTGGGATTTTATTTTGGACTAACAAACGATTACCGTTAAATTCCCTTTCCATGTGTTTTTTGCTATGTTTAGGGGAAATAAATATTTTTGCGACTACTTTTTTACCCCGCCATATACCGCTAACGACCACCCGCCGTTGTGGGACATGGCGCAAAACAGTTTTGGCGGTAAAGTCCTCATCAGCAGACAACGCTAAATTAAAGCGCTTCAACGTACCGTAGGCAGCTTGATACAAACTTTGCCAATCAAGTGTTTTGTAACTTTTTTCAAACGGTATGATCACGGTATAATTTATCTCCACGTTGTTGCACTTCTTCCCAAAAATCCTTTTCTTTGCGCAACACTGCACGCAAATTAGTGTGGCGGTAATGTTTTATAAAATAAAAAAAATCACGTAAAGTTAACTTTAAATCTTTACTGGAAAAATATAAACCCGCAAGATCTTTAATGATCCAGCGCCGTGTGCACTGTTGACGTAGACCCGCCCGGTGTAAATCAATTAAAAACAAAGGGGCAGTCTTTAAATCGTCATGTCGTTGCGGTAAAAGAAAATGGCATAAATAAAAATCACGATGATTCATACCATTGTTATGCATTTGCGCCGCAATTGAAGCAATGCGTTTAATTAATAATCGTTTAGCAGAAAACAAAGGCGCTCGCTCTTGCCAATGTTTGGCTAAATCTTCGAGGCTGATCGCATCAGGGATAGCTTTCATTAACACAAATGATTCTAAACGCGCTGGGTTAAAACCGCGCGACCCGTAACCTACTACAAGCGGTGCTGAAATTTGCAAGTCTTGTAATTTTTGTAACGCCAACCATTCATTTTTTGCAGAAAGGATAGGCAAACGTCCTTGCAAAATATTTTTGAAAATCTCTTTATAACCCACACCAAAATGTTGTTTGATAAAATAAGTATGTTGGCCTAACACTATACGCTTCGTACGACGCCCATCTTGATCACGAAAAAGCTCACCTTCGCAGGCCATGAGTTGATCGAACAAAGGCTTTGCTGAATTAAAATAAGGAGCAAGTTCTGACTTCAGATAAAAAATCACAAATTAACCTAAGCGTTCAATGAGATCAGCAGCTTTTTGCGGCATGCTATACAAATCATGCAATTCCGCATAGGCAAGCCCATTACGTCGCCAAATATCGTGTTGATTAGAGCTTAACATTTCAGTTAAGGCGCGATTAAGTTCTTTCTGGTTAAAAGGATTATTCAACACAACGCCTGCTTTGGCTTCATGAATGTATTGTCCATAGCCGCAGCTATTCAGCGTTAAGACGGGCAAACCAGAGACCATGGCTTCGAGTAAAACCGTGCCTGTATTTTCATGATAAGAGGGGTGAATTAATAAATCAGCGCTCAATAAAAATTGTGATACATCAGACCGTCCACCTAAAAAATGAATTAAGTGATCAACATAAAGTTGCTTGGCCAACTCCAAAAAAGGCCGCGGATTACCGGTACCAATAACAAATAATCGGCAACGGCTTTGAATCTTTAAAGGTAAGGCTGCAATCGCCTTCAAGGTTCGATCTAAACCTTTCGTTTTAAACCCGGAACCCACCATAAGAAGTAAATGGGTATGATCTGCAATATCATACATCGCGCGCACACTTTTGCGGACTTGATCAGGTGCTTTAAACTGATTAGGATCATATTGATTCTTTACAATACCTGGCGGTAAAAGAAAGAAACGTTCAGGTTCGGTTTGATAATAACGTATGAATTCTTCTTGCTGTTGATGCGCAATTAACATTATTTTTGTTTTAGCACCGCGTTTAAAAACGCTGTTTTCTAATTGTTGCCACCGGCGATAGCGGGGAAGCAAACGATAAAGAAACGAACGTGAATGCGTGATGCGGGATTGATAACAAATGTCTGCAGCGTAATACCAATCTAAGTCAGGTATTTTATTAAAACCGATTGTTAAATCGTATTGATTGACAGAGAAATGTTTTTTTAATTGCTTAACAAAATGTGCGCCTTGTTGATGATTTTGCAAACCCCGTGGCGCCATTTCGTTAATGGTATAATTGGGACGTTTGCCTTCCCATTTCATTGTGAAAACATGAATGTCGTGTCCGCGATCAGCACATTCTTGCGTGATGCGAAGAAAATCACGTTGCAAACCACCGAAGGGAAAATATTTAAAAAGACAGAAGGCTAATTTCATAATCGACTTTTCTATGAGACACTGTATTACCTATTATCAAATAAAAGGGAAGCCAATGTACCGCTTATTAGGTTTAGGATGTATTATTTTACTCTCAAGCTGTGCAACTACAACGAATAATTCTAATAGTACGCCTGCACGAATGGATGGGACGCCCATTCAAGCCATGACGGCTCGCTATGGTCAACCTTTAACCGTCATCAATCATCGTAATGGTCATTCAATTTATACTTATAGAACAGTTACTTACAAAACGAATGTGGGCCGCAATCCACCCGTTGCTGTGGCAAACACCGGCAATAAACCGGTCATTGTCACCCGCAATCCCATTGAAGGTCCGGCTAACCAAGGTAACCTTGCTTTAACTTGCACGTTAACTTTTGAAACCGATGCCCGTGGTATCGTGATCGCGAAACAAGCTACTGGCAATGGTTGTCGTTAACCATCACGATATCTTTTGGCATAGGGTCTTATTCAATGGTCGTAAGAATTTTTATCTTGCTTATGGCGTTGGCATCCCCAGCTTCTTATGCACTTGATGCTAATAATGCCAGTAAAGAAGGTCCCAAAACTTATCACCTTTATGATGATGTTTATTTAGTTTCAGCCATTAAATTTTTTTATGATAAAAAACAAATTGTAATTAAAGCTGTTTACCCCCAGTTGCAAAGTGAATTCAATCATCAAACGCTGGATCATTTTAACGAGGCAATAAAACAGCTTGTGGAAGAAGGTAAAATTTATTTTAAAAATAAAGTAGATAATACCTATGCACTTCCGCGCAAACATAATAAAAATAATTTATACATTGATTATGCAAGCTCTATGGTTGCTAACAACAAAGCACATTTACTCAGTATTCGGTTGAGCTTTCAGGGCCATATCGCAGGCCGGGGACGGCCTTATCACTACCATCGCGTTTTAAATTATGATTTAGATAATGATGTCGTGTTAAATCTTGCTGATTTATTTAATCCACAAGCTGAATATCTCGATGTTTTCTCCCAATACACAGCCACTAAATTAATGCAGCGTTTAAACAATTACGCAATGGTGCGCACCGGAACGCAGCCTTCGGAAAAAAATTTTATGAATTGGAACATCAAACCTGACGGTATCATGTTTACATTTGAAGATGATCAAGTCGCACCCAATGTGTATGGCGCGCAAATGGTTGTTGTACCTTTCTCTATTCTACGGGACATGATTTCTCCGGATTCGGCCATTGGATCCTGCGCACAAGGTAAGAATAAAAAACGATGTTTACGTAAACAATTAATGACCGGGGGATTCATCGACGAAGCCATCAATTCGTCGCACAGTCGTTTCAATCCAGGCTTTAGTCTCAGCTAAAACTTCTTCGGGAGTTCGTCCTTTGGTTTCGATAGGCGGACCCACTACAATGCGCACCGTCCCCGGTGTTTTAATAAATTGGCGACGCGGCCAGAAACGCCCAGCATTATGCGCAACGGGAAGAATAGGATGTGACGTAGCCACGGCAAGACGTGCACCGCCCAAACGATAATGTCCTACTTCGCCATAAGGAACGCGGGTGCCTTCTGGAAACACTAAAATCCATCGACCCTGGGCTAATCGGATTTTCCCTTCGGCAATAATCTGATTCATTGCTGTCGCTTTATTGCGGCGATCAATTGCAATGGGATCAGAGGCCGCGAGTCCCCACCCAAAAAAGGGAACCCATAGGAGTTCACGTTTTAAGATAATGGCCGGTTCATTAAAAAGAATCGGTAGAAAGAAAGTCTCCCAAGTGGATTGGTGTTTACTCATGATGATGCCTGTCCGATCCGAAAAAATATTTTCTTGACCTTCAACGACATGGTCGATTAAACATACTTTTTTGAGCATCCAGAGATACGCTTGTAGCCACCACCTGAGCAATAAACAACGCACCCGCACAGGTGCTGGCATCGAAAGGAGGCAGACAAAACTATATAAAAAAATGCTAGTCAATGAATAAATTGAAAAAAGGAACGAACGAATGAAAAGATTAAAGGTAGAATAGCCTGTTTTAGCTGGCATTTTTACTTGATATGACATGAGAGGCGACACTCGCTAAATCTTCAAAATAAGGAATGCTAGCATATTCTGGGTGTTTAGTGAGCGTTGTTTTACCATTACCGGTTAAAACAAGAAGCGGTTTACACCCTGCAGTTAAAGCAGCTTTGATATCAGTTATCGTATCTCCTACGAAATACGTTTCCTCTAACTTTAAATGATGTTTATTTCGAATTTCGAAAAGCATCCCTGGATTAGGTTTACGGCAATAGCACTTAAGGTCAGGATGGTGAGGACAAAAGAAAATTTCTTCAATTTTGCCGCCTAAGGGTGATAACGCGTCATGCAATTTAGCATGAATTAAAGCAAGCGTATCAAGCGTATACAATCCCCGTGAAATGCCGGATTGATTGGTAGCAACGTAAATTTTAAATCCTGCGCGATTGAGTTCTGCTATGGCATTTAAACTTCCTGGAATCGGATGCCACTCATCAGGTGATTTAATATAATGATCTGAATCATAATTAATGACACCGTCTCGATCAAGAATAATAGCAGTCATTTTCTACCTGAATGTGTGCATGGGCCGTCGCTATCTTAACAGCCATTTAAGATACATAAGATAGCGCAAGTACGGCACGAAATTAATCAAATTTATAAATAATACCTAGGGTGTAAGCATCAGAACGGGGTGCATCCACTTGGCCAGTTGGTCCGGTAATAGATGGATAAGCCGTAAAGTCGTATTCACCTCGTACATCAACATTTTGCGTTAGACTTGTTTGCATACCGAGACCCGCTTGTCCCCCGGTCACATTTTTTTGTAATGTCGTGAATCTGGAATTCACCACGCCCAGTCGAGCATAAGCCATCGTATGATCACTTAAATAAACACCGGGTAATATACTTGCACCAAAACCATAGCTGGTTTTTAGGCTACCGCTTTCAGAAATGGTGGCCGTCCCAATCGTCGCCGCTAACTCACCAGCAAGGTAAAAATTTTGGTAAAGCATGCCGCCATACCCAAGAAAGGCACTAAAGGGTACGCCACGAAAATTTGAAGGTGATCGAACGGGGTAGCCGCCCGAAGTTGTTAAACTGGTAAAAGCATCAGGCGAAGTATTTGTCACGATACCTAAGCTCGCTCCCACATAAGGTGCGGGGTTAGCATGCACCAAACTTAACGCACTGACAAAAACAAAACTTGTCATAAGGAATTTTTTTAACATATTTCTACACTCCTTTTTTCTTGGTCTACGAAGCCGGCCATCATAGCTGAGGAATTTTAGCGTTGCAAAACAATCCAAAATTGGATGGCATATGTATATCTGGTGATCAACATCATGAGACGCTATCCTTGCAACAAAGGCGCGTCCCAAGCATCTACTTACCTTTATCAACATCGTATGGAACAAAAACTTCATTAAGTTGCTGTGTCACACGAATGAAGGTGGTGCGCTTCGATAATTCTTTGAGCCGATGAGCACCCACATAGGTACAAGTGGATCGAATGCCCCCAAGAATATCTAAAACGGTATTTTCCACCGCACCTCGATATGGCACATTCACCGAACGACCTTCGCTCGCACGATAATTCGGCACATTGCCATGATGACGTTCCATGGCTTCGGAAGAACTCATCCCATAAAAGCGTTTGAATTGCTTACCGTGTTCTTCAATCACTTCGCCTAATCCTTCATCGTGACCTGCAAGCATGCCGCCTAACATCACAAAATCTGCACCCGCTGCAAAAGCTTTTGCAACATCACCAGGTGTTGCACAACCACCATCAGCACAGACTTGCCCCCCTAAACCATGCGCTGCATCTGCACATTCAATAATGGCGGAAAGCTGCGGATAACCGACGCCCGTTTTTTCTCGCGTCGTACACACCGAACCTGGACCAATACCAATTTTCACAATATCAGCCCCGGATAAAATTAATTCTTCAACCATTTCTCCGGTGACAACATTCCCTGCCATAATGACGATATCAGGATACTTTTCACGCAAATGCTCTAAACATGCAACAAAGCGTTCGGTATATCCATTTGCCACATCTAAACAAATGAACTTAATATCGACTGCGTTAATAATCGTTTCAAGTTTGGTAAATTCACTTTCTGAAATGCCCAGAGAAACAAAGCTAAACGCTAAATTTTCAGGTGAATTTTTTGCAAACGCTTCCCAATCAGCAAGCGTGCTGAATTTATCGAGTGCAGTTAATAATTTATGCTTGGAAAGGGCATCCGCCATCGCAAACGTACCGGTATGATCCATGTTTGCTGCTATAATGGGCACGCCTTGCCAGATGGTTTTAGTATGCTTAAAACGAAATTCTCGATCGAGTGAAACTTCGGCTCTTGTTTTTAATACACTACGCTTCGGACGAATTAACACGTCACGAAAGTCTAGTTTTACGTCGTACTCAATCCGCATGGGCCTTCCCCTATTACTCGTTATTTATTTGTCATTCTTATCGTGTTTTTAAAATGAGTGGCTTGCGGGTGATGAACAGTCGGTTCCGTATTCTTTAAAAATAGCGTTTGGAATTTTTTCCTTTTTTCAAAAGGCACTTTCTTTACCGCCTCAATTTCAGGCATTACCGCCATGATTGGCACAGTTACCGGGGTGATCACGGATTGAGTTTGAGGTTCTATGGCCTGCTTATTTTTTTCAGCAGGTTTTACGATTTGCGGCATTTGTTCTCTTTTAAGACTGAGTGCTTCAAATATTTGCTGCGTTCCCAAAGCAAACAGGCCGACCCCCATTATGCTGCCCCGTCCGTAAGCTGTGAATTCCGACGTTTGCATTTCCTCTGGTTGACGGTTGAACAATATCCCTTTTAGCAAAGCAAATCCTGCTAAACCAAGTCCCAGTGTTGCATTTGCAATTCCATTAATAAATTTTAAAATTCTCATTTTTTCTCCCTTTTTAAATGAGTTTCGGCCATCCAGCCTATCTTCTTCGTTACCAAAAATCAAAACTCTGTTTTCTTTTTTATTTTCGCAAAATAAAAGCCGTCCATTTGGTGCATGCCGGGCAGAATTTGACGACCCATTGGCATTGGAATACCCCAATCGGCTTCAATCTTTTCTTCTATCGCGTCGAGGTGATTAGCTAAAAAACTATTGATTACCGCCTGATTCTCATCAGGGAAAATAGAACAGGTCGTATATAAAAGTATTCCACCTGGGGCAAGTGTTGGCCAGAGTCCTTCGAGTAAACGGGTTTGTTCTTGGGCTAATTTTTTGGCATCGCCTGGTTGCTTTAAGAGTTTCATATCGGAGTGCCGTCGTACAACGCCGCTACCCGTGCAAGGAGCATCCAGCAAAATTCGATCAAACATTTTTCCATCCCACCAACCTTTTGTGTTGGCAGCATCTGCACAAATACAACGTGTTTTTTGTTGTAAGCGTTGCAAATTAATTTTGATGGTTTGTAAGCGAATAGGGTCTTTATCAAGCGCCGTGAGATCAAGTAGTGGTTCAAGTTCAATTAAGTGCGTTAACTTCCCACCAGGCGCTGCAGCTGCATCTAAAACACGTAAATGCGGTTTAAGTTCTAACAGGGGTGCGCATAATTGGGCTGCACCATCTTGGACAGAAAATTCGCCAGCCTTAAAACCGGGTAGCGCTTCGATAGTCATACTTTTTTCAAGAATGATACCCGCACCTGTTTCAGGTAAACGATGAGCGTGAATACCTGCAGCTTGTATTTTTTGCAGATAATCATCACGCGAAATAATGCTTTGGTTCACACGCAAAGTTAAGGGAGGATGCGCATTATTTTCAGTCAGTATAGATTCCCAATGGTTCGGCCAATCTTGTTTTATTTTTTCAATGAACCATAGCGGATGCGCATAGTGGCCCTCTAATTCCTTCATGGTATGCGCTGTAATGGTTGCTTGGTTACGAATAAATTCACGTAACAAAGCATTCACTAAGCTGACACACCAAGGTTTTTTTAAAAGCTTTGCAGCTTCAACCGTTTCGGCAACTGCAGCATGTTGGGGTGTCCCCATTTCGCTCAATTGATAAAGTCCAACTAACAACAAGGCAAAAACGTCGACATCGCGTTCGCGCATCGGTTTTTTTAATAGTTGCGAAAGCATCAAATCAAGTCGTTCGTAGTAACGACAAACGCCATAACAAAGTGCTTTAACAAAAGCCGCATCGCGCTCAGGAATATGTTGCAATCGATTAGCCAGCAAATCTGATAAAGCATGCCCGCCAATAACATCTTCAATAATACGCGCTGCTAGTAAACGCGCTTGATTATTTTTAGGGGATTCGATCTTGTTCAAATAAAACGTTCTCCAACAATCAAATCCTTTTGTTTCGCGTGATAAAAATCAGCAATCGGAATAGCTTTGGCGCCGGGAAGTTGCACTTTTAACAAACGCAGTGCACCTTGGCCGGTTGCAATATCCAGTCCTTGAGCTGATGCATGTAAAATGGTTCGTGGTGGTGAAACGGGGTAGTGATCAATCGCTTTAGCTTCCCACACTCGTAAGGTTTCGCCCCCCCACGTTGTATAACAAACCGGCCATGGATTAAAAGCTCGCACTTCGTATTCTAACTCCTGTGCCTTACGTTGCCAGTCAATAAGTGCCTCTTCTTTACTAATTTTATGCGCATACGTTGCTAAAGCATTATCTTGGGCAAGGGCTTTAATTTCATTCCTTTCTAATTGATCCAGCGTTTGCACCATCAATCTCGCGCCTATTGTAGCGAGTTGATCATGGAGGGTTTGCGCAGTTTCATTCGGCTCTAAAATGTATTGCTCTTGTAAAAACATCGGACCCGTATCTAAGCCTGGGTCCATTTGCATGATGGTGACGCCAGTTATACTTTCGCCGGCAGCAAGGGTTCGAGGAATCGGGGCCGCGCCACGCCACTTAGGTAAAAGAGAAGGGTGGATATTCAAACAACCTTGTGGGAATAAATGCAAAACCTCAGCTGGTAATAATAATCCATAAGCCGCAACCACCATAGCATCGGCTTGCAACTGTTTAAGTTCATCCACTTCAGCGCCGTTTTTTAAGGAAGCGGGTTGAAAGACAGGAATTTGAAATTGTAGCGCAAGTTCTTTCACGGGAGGGGCTTTTAACTTAAGTCCACGACCAGAAGGACGATCAGGTTGTGTGTAAACAGCCATAACTCGATGTTTAGATTTTATAAGAGCATCAAGTGCAATCGCAGCAAACTGCGGCGTCCCCGCAAAGACCACTTTCATAACATTAATCCTATCTAGGGTAGAAGAAATGACGACCTACATTAACGACGCGTATATTTTTCAATTTTTTTACGAATGCGTTCTTGTTTTAAACGCGACAGATGATCGATAAATAAAATACCGTCTAAATGATCGATTTCATGTTGGATACAGGCAGCCATTAAATCCTGACCTTCAAGCTCGATGGGTTTGCCTTCCAAATCCAATCCGCGCATTTTCACATAACGTGCACGGCTCACGCGATCGTAAGCTCCGCCACCCACTGATAAACACCCTTCCATATCTTCTTGCGTACTTTCTTTGGTAATGATTTCAGGATTAATAATGTAATAAAGTTGATTGTGTTCCTCAGAAACGTCCATCGTAAAAATACGCCAATTAATGCCGACCTGCGTTGCAGCTAAACCCACGCCATTGTTGGCATACATCGTTTCGCGCATATCTTCTGCAATTTGACGGATCTCTTGAGTAATCTCCTGAATGGGTTGCGCTTTAATCCGCAAGCGGGGATCCGGAAACTTAAGAATGGGTAGAATAGCCATACCAATATTCCTCTAAATAATTTGTACCGTGCTTTTAACAACGATCGCAGGTTGCAACAAATTTTCCAAACTTGTTCGGTAAATTTGTAATGCTTGCTCTCTGTCGTTTAAAGCTTCCATCAATTCACCATAGGCAAGTGAAGCTGCGGGATTAGGTCCAAGACTTAAACATTTTTCAAAATAATCTCTTGCTTTACCCCATAATTTTAATTTTACACAAAGCTTACCTAGGGTTAATAAAATCTCTGGGCGCATGCCATATTGTTTTGACCAATGGCCGAGTGTAATTAATTCGCGATTTAATTGAGTGAAATTAAGATCGCCATAAAGCAAAACGAGCTCGCTTTGATAATGAGTTTTCAAAACTTTACGAATGAGATCTTCAACTTGTTGATGCGCTTCTGGAAAGCGAACTAATTGTTGAAGATAACTGGTAATCACAGCCGGATTTTTTCTAAGATGCTTTGGAACCGTATCCCACATCAATTTGGCAGCGTTAGCATCTGTAAATTGCGCAGCATTTAACATTTCACAATAAATGTTTTTTTCAAATAATTGCGTTTCTTCATCTGTCAGTAATTTAGCTTTACGTAAATCAGGAAGGATTAATAACAAATGTTGCCAATCACCTAAATGCACATAGATTTTTTTAAGTAATTTTAGGACGCCTGGATGACGGGCATTTTTTTGACGCAAGTGCGTTAACGTTGCAAGCGCATGCTCCGATTGATTTTGCGAAAATTCCAATTCTGCTTGGGTTAAGCCAATAGCAAACGTTTCACTCGGCGCCATTTCATAAGCTTTTTGAATATATTGATCGCGTCTTTCAAAAGCAGCTTGCGCATGCGCTGCCTTTGCAGCACTCAAATAATTAATTAACGGTTCAAGTGTTTGATCAACACTACCTACCAATAATTGCTCAGCTTGTTTATATCGACTTTCAATAAGCGCTGAAAAACCTTGTTGCGTTTTACTTAATAATTGATGTTCGCGACGATGACGTAACCAATTTTTCATACGAAACCATGTAAATTGTAATTGATCAAAACTATTAATCACTAAATAGAAGGTGATAAAAATGATAAGGGTTGCAAGTAAAGCAAACCAAATAGGCATTTGAATCATCCAAGGTTGATAGACCAATAATAAAAAGCCCGGATGCCGCATGATTTCTATGCCTAACCAAACGGAGGCAATAAGAATAATTAAAAAAACGATTAAACGTATCATAATGTCCCTTATGGTGCCTTCGCTGTTTGCTGATTACGAAAATACGCATCGAATTGTTGTAAAGTTTCACCCAAATTAATATCAGGCGGAGCAACATTTAATTGCTGTAATGCTGCAATGGTTTCGAGAACCGATTGAGTCGCTTGAGCATCTTGTGCAAAATAAGTTTTGATCCAATAGTTCATTTTATTCAAACTTGTTTGGTAGATCATTTGATTGCGATGCAACAAACCCCAACTCGTCGCTTCACTTTGAGCTTGTAAATTCTGATATAAGAATAATTTTTCGTCAGGTAAAACCAGCGGTGGCGTATTGCCATCAGTTTTACGAATGATCACAATTTTTCTTAAAACATTAAGAGATTGTTGTAAGCCGCGTTGCCACCACGGGTCTTCCGTGTTCATGGTTGCATTTGCGTTTGTACCAGTGGGGGGCAAAGGTGTAGCAGGTAAAGGCAATTGGTTCAATTGCGTAGCCAAGGCAGTTATTTGTAAAAAAACTTGAGTAACGTCAAGTTGGGGTAACGCTTTTAGTTTCGCCTTATCTTCTGCGAGAGATTTCTTAATCGAAAATAAACTCGGATCATTTTGATTTTGTAAGACAAGCTCTGCCCGCTCTAATAATTTAAGGGCCGAATCAGCGTTATAGCTCAGTTGAACCAAATCATTAGCCAAGCGCACTAAGTACATTGATTCCGCAACTTGCCACTGCTTTAAATCACCATTTTGCGCTTCTTGCCATTCTTTAATGAGACGCACGCCTTCGGTGGATAAAGCTTGAGACTGTTTTGTCTCTTGGTCTATTCTGGCAATGGATTGCGCGAGATTGGTAAAAGTTTTGGCATCAAATGCCGATTGCGTTTGTAAAAAAGCAAAATTTTGCGTCAGCAACCGGTTGGATTTAATGAGGGTGTACACGCCAAAAACGCAAATTAAAATAGCAAAGCAAAGCGATAAAAATAAAATGGCCATAACACCTTTATTTCTTGGCTTTATTTTTGGTTGCGTCAACTCTGGTTCTACTATTTGCTCATCTGCCATAAACTTTCCCTTTTTTCTTCAAGCACAGTCGAAATTGCCTCATCACTTGCATTTTTAGCGACCCATATGGTTTTGTAACCTAATTCGAATGCTAGCGCTTTGATACGATTACTAACTACGATAACTGGAAGTTGCCTTAAACGCTCCCAATGCATTGTACCAAACAGTGTTTTTAAGTTTTTTACACCTGAAAAGGAGGTGCTCACGATAACATTAAAAGCGTGATTTTGCAGCAGCTTCTGATAGGGCTCCATATCCATTTCCGGCAAAAGTCGTTGGTATACTTCAACGACTTCCACGTAGGCTTTACGCTCAATAAAAGTTCGAAGTAACACATCTCGACCCGCATTGCCTTGCAACATCATGATTTTTTGTTGCGCAACGTTTTGGAAGACAGGAAGTGCCAATAACCCCTCAGCGCTCCAATCCGTCGGGGGGAAATGTACTTCCCGATGGGTCAGTCCGCGCAATAAAGTGGCAGTCCCAGCACCCACCGCAGCTAAATTGACAGAGTCGGATATGATTAAGCCATTTTTGATGCAAAACGCTTCGAGTGCATAGACAGCTTGCGGACTAATCAAAATAAGCCACTGTTGCTTAGCAAGATTTTCGAGCGCCTGTTCTACTCGTACAATATTGGAAGGGGGTCCAATCACAAGCGTTGGTAAATGCACGCATTCAAACCCTTTTGCGCGCAACGTTGCACACAAATGACTACCTTGCGGATCAGGCCGCGTAACCAGTACAGAAGTTATCATTGCTTGAGGGCTGCAAGTAAAGCGGCAGCGCCTTGCTTTAAGAGAGCATCAGCGACACGTGTGCCTAAAATTTCCGCTTCGGTAAAATGTCCTTTTGCTTCCGCTCTAAGCTGTATAGCTCCACTTTCATCTGCAACCAAACCTCGCAGATGCAACATTTCCTCATGCATTTCCGCATAAGCCGCGACCGGTACCATGCATCCTGCGCCAAGTTTTGTACACATGGCACGTTCTGCTTGAACACAATGGAGCGTCGATATATCCTGCAAAGATTCAATGAGGCCTAACGTGTCCTTATCATCACTGCGACATTCGATTCCCAAGGCACCCTGACCTGCAGCAGGTAACATCGCTTGCGGGCTAAAATAATCCGTAATACGGCTCTCTAATTCTAATCGCTTAAGACCAGCCGCTGCCAGTATGAGCCCGGCAAATTCGCCTTGATCTAACCGCTTCAGCCGTGAATTAACATTGCCTCTTAGATGAACAATATTAAGATCCGGCCGCAATCCCAATAATTGACTTTGCCGACGTAAACTAGAGGTGCCAATTAGTGCTGCCGGCGGTAAAGCTTCGAAAGTGGTAAATTCGTTTGCCACTAAAACATCCCGTGGATCGACACGCGGACATACCACAGGCAAGCTTAATCCTGGCGGCAATTCCATTGGTACATCTTTCATGGAGTGCACAGCAATATCTGCGTGGTGGGCCAGAAGCGCTTCTTCTAATTCTTTGACAAACACCCCTTTGCCTCCCATTTCCGTAAGTGGTACTTTCAGAAATTGATCGGCAAGTGTTGTGATGGGAAGTAATTCAATCGTTAAATCAGGATGATACGCACGTAAGCGCTGACTTACTTGCTCTGTTTGTTTTATGGCCAAAGGACTTTTGCGGGTTGCAATGACGAGGCGTGACAAGAGGAGTACCTTTATTGTTTTGGTTATCGCCCGTTATTATAATGTAAAGTCATCAAAAGACGAATTTTTGCAAATTTCGGGTTAGGCGAATTCAAAATCCAATCAGTCAAACTGCCCCCCTTTATAAAAAAGTAAAACGCAAGTATGCTGATGTGGCATTAATCAAAGAGATACGACATGTCAAACTCCAATTTTATAAAAAATCTAGCGAGTCAATTGAGTGAATTGCTTCCAACCCAAATTGAAGCCCTTAAAAAAGATTTTGAAAAAAATTGTCACGCACAATTATTACAAATTTTTAATAAATTTGAATTAGTAACGCGGGAAGAGTTTGATACACAAACAAAAGTTTTACTGCGAACCCGGAAAAAACTTTCCGATCTTGAAAAGCAAATTGAAGCCTTAAACTTAAAATCCGCCCCTCAATCAACATCATGATTAATTGAATACACCATGAAAAAACCAACCTTAAATACTTTTACCCACAATGATTATGAAATTTTAAAGCGGGAAGTGCTTTATGAAGGTGTTTTTAGAATGGTGCGCTTGCAACTGCGTTTTCGCTTGTTTGACGGTTCACAAAGCGATATTGTGCTACGCGAATTGATGGAACGACAATCAGCTGTTGCTGTCTTACCGTATGATCCAGTGACCGACAAAGTCATGCTGATAGAACAATTTCGACCGGGCGCACTTGCGAATCCCCAAAGTCCTTGGTTGCTTGAAGTCATTGCAGGCATCATCAAACCTGCTGAAAAAATGACTGAGGTCGCTATCCGCGAAGCTAAAGAAGAAGCCGGATGCAACTTGCTTAATTTGTATAGAATTCACGAATATTTCGTAAGCCCCGGAGGTTGCAATGAATATTTGCATTTGTATTGCGGGCAAATGGATGCAAGTACCGTCGAGGGTGATTACGGTTTAAAAGAAGAAAATGAAGATATTCATACAATAATTTTACCTGCTGATGAAGCGTTTATTTTGTTACAAGAAGGCAAAATCAAAACCTCACCAGCTATTATTTCCCTTCAATGGTTACAACTCAATCGGGAATGGTTACGACAGTTATGGCAAAAAAATTAATTACAAAAGCAAAACCTGCGCGGGGTCAATACACCGCTTCTGCAATTGAAGTGTTAAGTGGGCTTGAACCTGTTCGTCGTCGACCAGGAATGTATACAGATACAGATAACCCGAATCATTTGGCCCATGAAGTTATTGATAACAGTGTCGATGAAGCCTTAGAAGGGCATGCAAACCGCATTGATGTAACGCTTTATAAAGATGGCTCGCTCGCTGTGGTTGATAATGGACGCGGTATGCCGATTGATGTCCATCCCGAAGAAAAAGTTACCGGCGTCGAACTTATTATGACACGGCTGCATAGCGGCGCTAAATTCTCCAATAAGCAATATCGATTTTCCGGCGGACTACATGGCGTAGGTATTTCAGTCGTCAATGCTTTGTCAAAAAAATTGGAAGTGCAAATTAAACGGGGTGGTAAAGAATATGCCATTGCGTTTGCTAATGGGGATAAAACATCAAACTTAAAAAGCATCGGCACTGTTCGCAAAGGTGAAACAGGCACGAGCGTGCGCTTTTGGCCAGCTGATAAATATTTCGATACGAATCGTTTTCAAGTTAATAAGCTGCGT
Organism: Gammaproteobacteria bacterium; assembly: GCA_013816845.1. Taxonomy (NCBI): domain Bacteria; kingdom Pseudomonadati; phylum Pseudomonadota; class Gammaproteobacteria; species Gammaproteobacteria bacterium. The sequence goes on along the minus strand of JACDDU010000003.1, from coordinate 194,841 downwards.
TATACCTTGCGTGCTAAAGCGGTACTCTGCCCTGGCTTGGCAGTGACCTTTACCGACGAACATACCGGCAAGAAAGATGAGTGGCTGTATGAAAAAGGTTTAAGCCATTATTTGCAAGAAGCATTAGGAAAAACTCCCCGGCTTCCAGAGATACCCTTCACCGGTTCATTTGCAAGCGAACGGGAAGCGGTGGATTTTGCCGTATGCTGGTTGACAGACGGTGGCGACATTATTGAAGAAAGTTATGTTAATTTGATTCCAACTGTTCAAGGCGGAACGCATGTCAATGGTTTCCGATTAGGATTGTCTGATGCATTACGTGATTTTTGTGAGTTTCGTAATTTACTGCCGCGTGGAATCAAACTGAGTCCGGATGATGTTTGGTCGCAATGTGCTTATATCATTTCAGTTAAATTGCATGATCCCCAATTTTCAGGCCAAACGAAAGAGCGACTTTCTTCTCGAGAATGTTCAACCTTTGTTTCAGGTGTCATTAAAGACGCTTTTAGTTTATGGCTCAATCAAAATGTTGCATTAGGCGAAACGCTCGCAGCGCTTGCACTTGCAAATGCGCAAAAGCGTTTGAAAGCAGCTCAAACCGTCGCACGTAAAAAAATTACCAGTGGTCCTGCTTTACCCGGGAAACTGGTTGATTGCACTTCACAAGATTTAAGTATGAGTGAACTCTTTTTAGTAGAAGGAGACTCCGCTGGTGGCTCTGCAAAACAAGCACGCAATCGTGAATTTCAAGCCGTCATGCCTTTGCGCGGAAAAATTTTGAATACATGGGAAGTGGATTCCAATCAAATTTTATCTTCACAAGAAATCAATCACATCTCAGTTGCAATCGGGGTTGAGCCAGGCTCAAGTGACTTAAGTTCACTACGTTATGGCAAGATTTGCATTTTGGCGGATGCTGATTCGGATGGAAATCATATTGCAACTTTACTGTGTGCTTTATTCGTCAAACATTTTCGACCGCTCGTTACAGCGGGCCATGTCTTTATTGCCATGCCACCTTTATTTCGAATTGATCATGGCAAAGAAACTTTTTACGCATTGGATGTTGCTGAAAAACAAGGCATCATCGATCGCATTAGTGCTGAATATAAAGAACGCAATCCGCGTGTCAATGTCATTCGTTTTAAAGGGTTAGGCGAAATGAACCCTATTCAATTACGTGAAACAACAATGAGTCCAGAAACTCGTCGGTTGATGCAATTGATTTTGCGCGACAAAGATAAGACCGACGAAATGTTAGATATGCTTCTCGCCAAAAAACGCGCGCACGATCGCAAAACTTGGTTAGAACAGAAAGGTAACTTGGCAGAAATATAATTATGGCAACTTCAAATAATATAGAACACATTCCCGTTCGAGATTATGCCGAAAAAGCATACCTCGATTATTCCATGTACGTGATTTTGGATCGCGCTTTACCGCATATTGGTGATGGCTTAAAGCCAGTCCAACGTCGTATCGTTTATGCCATGTCAGAACTTGGCTTAAAAGCGACTGCCAAATTTAAAAAATCCGCACGTACGGTCGGTGATGTCTTAGGCAAATTCCATCCGCACAGCGATATGGCTTGTTACGAAGCTATGGTGTTAATGGCACAACCTTTTTCTTATCGTTATCCCCTCATCGAAGGCCAGGGTAATTTTGGATCGTCCGATGATCCCAAATCTTTTGCAGCGATGCGTTACACCGAATCACGCTTGGCGGGTTATGCAGAACTATTATTAAGTGAATTAGCTTCAGGAACCGTGGAATGGGTACCCAATTTTGACGGTACTTTATGGGAACCTGCTTTACTACCAGCACGCTTACCGAATGTTTTATTAAATGGCACCACAGGTATTGCGGTCGGCATGGCGACTGATATTCCGCCGCATAATTTAAACGAGGTGGTGAAAGGTTTAATTTATTTATTAGATAATCCAGATGCCTCTTTTGCAGATATTTATAAATTGATTCCCGGACCTGACTACCCAACTGAAGCAGAAATCATTACGAGTAAAGCTGACTTAAAAGAAATGTATAGGACGGGCAATGGTTCGGTGCGCATGCGCGCCACCTATATCATCGAAGAGGAAGAAATTATTATTAATGCACTTCCGCACCAAGTTTCTGGTGGGAAAATTTTAGAACAAATAGCTCAGCAAATTCAGGATAAAAAATTACCGCTCGTTTCTGATTTGCGCGATGAGTCTGATCATGAAAATCCGACGCGTTTAGTTATTGTGCCGCGCTCTACCCGCGTTGATACGGAAAGCTTGATGGATCATCTCTTCGCCACAACGGATCTTGAAAGATCTTATCGCGTCAATTTGAATATGATTGGTATTAATGGTCGTCCCCAAGTGAAGGGATTGATGACCATTCTTAATGAATGGTTAGATTTTCGTTTAGATACGGTCAGACGCCGCTTAACTTATCGGTTAGAAGCTATTAATCGTCGTTTACATATTTTGGCTGGCTTGATCATTGTTTATTTAAATTTAGATGAAGTCATTCGCATTATTCGTAAGGAAGATAAACCCAAAGCCGCGTTAGTTAAACGCTTTGCATTAACTGAAGAACAAGCGGATGCCATTCTTGATACAAAGTTACGCCATTTAGCAAAGCTTGAAGAAATTCAAATTCGGCGTGAACAAAAAGAGTTAACCACTGAGCAAGCTGATATTGAAAAAACGTTAGGATCCAAAGCACGTTTAAAAAAATTGGTTCGTGAAGAATTGGTAGGCGATGCAGAAAAATTTGGTAATAAACGTCTCTCGCCGATTGTTGCGCGCAAAGAAGCACAAGCGATGAAAGAAACGGAAATTCTTCCAACCGAACCCACCACGGTTGTTTTATCAATAAAAGGTTGGGTGCGAGCCGGGAAAGGTCACGAAATTGATCCCGCCAGTTTAAGCTATAAAGCAGGCGATGCACCTTTAACCAAAGCCTTAGGCCGCAGTAACCAAGCTTGCGTCTTTCTAGATTCGCACGGTCGTGCTTATTCTTTACCCGCGCATACGCTGCCTTCAGTGCGTGGTCAAGGCGAACCACTCACGGGTAAATTAAATCCTGCACCGGGTGCTGAATTCATCAGCGCGATCATGGGTGAGGGAGATGAATATTATGTCTTAGCCTCCAACGCAGGGTATGGTTTTGTCGTAAAGTTAAATGAACTCTACGGAAAAAATCGCGCCGGCAAAGCAGCCCTTTCTTTACCAAAATTTTCTAAACCGCTTACACCGCGTTTAGTGAAATCACGAGAAAAAGATTTTGTTGCAGTGCTCTCAAATACAGGTCATTTATTAATTTTCTCTTTGCAAGAGCTGCCGGAACTGTCAAAAGGTAAAGGAAATAAAATGATGAGTATCTCAAGTGCTAAACTTGAACGCGGGGAAGAATTTGTTTTAGATCTTGCTATCTTGTCACCTAAAGAAAATTTGCTGATTGTTGGCGGCGCCAAACCTTTTGTGTTGAAACCTTCAGATTGGCAATACTACGTCGGTGAACGCAGCCGGCGTGGCAACTTACTTCCCCGGGGCTGTCGTCGGGCAACGGGATTGAGTACTGGGGGGTAGTGAAAAGATTGTTCAATACTGCACCGAAATCGCTCAGTGCAGCTTTTACTTTGCAAATCCTTACTCGCCATTGCTTCAAGCTGGAAAAATCACGCCAATTCTGCCTACTGCGGCATATTGTTTTTCCAAAAATAAAACGCCGCATTCATGAGCTCGCCGTATTTTTCTGGTGAAGCATTGGTTTGCAAGGAACGTTGATATACTTCTTGGCAACATTCAAGCCACAGCTGATAAAGTTCGTGCACATTGCGGATAGGACGTTGTGAGCGTGTCCGTTTAACCCATTGCTCAACCATTAAATCAGAAGCTTCATGACACATTTTATTCATGTTCTTCCAATAAATTGCGTTGCCATCTTGATCATCTGGAAATTGTAAAAACGACCACTGATTTTTAAGCGTATTCAACCATTCGGTGATTTTCTTTAAATTATCTTCTGGGTTTAAATAACCATCGGTTGCAAAAAAATTCTTCAAATTTTCATCGGCAGAGCTAAAAAATTCTTTGCTTTGTTGCATACATAAATTGTACCAATCTGAATAATCCTGATGATTTTTTTCTTTATTATCGGTCATAGTGACTCCTTGTCTAAGTGATAACGCCGCCGTTGATAATCCGTATTAAGAATGGCGAGCGCACAAGAAACTGAACTTAAATAAATATTACTGATATGACTCATTAATACAGGCACCCGACCACCTAAAACAATACCGGCATTTTTCGATTCAGCTAAGTATTCAAGTTGCTTAACTAAGATATTACCCGTTTCTACATTGGGTACAATAATGATGTCGGCATTTCCAACGACAGGTGATTCAATACCTTTTTCCCGAGCGACTTCGATCGAAATCACATTATCAAACGTAAGGGGACCGTCTAAAATACCCCCATGAATTTGACCACGCTCAGCCATTTTACAAAGCGCAGCCGCATCAACGGTAGAACGCATATGATAATTGACTGCATCAACCCCTGCTAAGATAGCAACTTTGGGCTCCGTAATCTCCAGTGCCCGCGCAAAATCAATAGCGTTTTGGGTGATGCTTCTTTTCACATCGAGTGAAGGATCAATATTAATCAGCGTATCTGTCAAAATGAGAGCTTTTGGATAAGTGGGAACATCAAGCACTGTTGCATTACTTAATACGGTATCGAAGGTTAAGCCTTTTTCAGGTTTCTGAAGTAATCTAATGAATTCTTCACGGGTGGCGCCGCCGCGAATCAAAAGTCCTATATCTCCATCTCTCGCTAATTGCACACCACGCACAATAGCTGCATGGCAATGCTCAGTTTCAATCAGCGCAAACCCACCAATATTAATTTTAGCTTCTTTTGCTGCAGCGTAAATTCGATCACGGGGGCCAATCAAAACCGGCTCAATTAAACCCCGTTCTTTCGCATCGCTTACTGCTGCAATAATTTTGGGATGGACCGGGTAAACAACACCCGCGCGTAGTGGACCGATGGCTTTCGCTCGATCTAAAAAGGGTTCAAAAAGCGAATACGGTCGACGCAAAGTTAAATGCGGTAACAGCGCTTTGGGACGTCTGATTTTTTTGGTCGGTGCAATCACTTCCGCTTGCCCTTCAACTACATTTTGATCATTTTGATTGCGGCAAGTACAAGCTAAAATAACGCGCTTTTTTTCTGGAATCTTTTCCGTGATGATTACTTCCACCGTGATGGTATCACCAATCAGCACGGGTTTTTTAAACCGAATGGTTTGACTAATGTAAATGGTACCGGGGCCGGGTAATTGAGTTCCTAGAACGGTTGAAATGAGCGCGCCCGCCCACATCCCGTGACCGATAATTTGGTGAAACATTTCACTTTTAGCGTATTCAGCATCAACATGCGCAGGATTGATATCGCCAGACATGATGGCAAAGACTTGAATATCATTTTCAGTCAGGGTACGCGTCAAGCTTGCGGTATCACCCACCTGAATTTCGTCAAACGTGCGATTTTCAAGATATTCCATATCTAATCACGCCTCCTCCGGGGATAAGGACCATTGTATCATGCTGGCTATCGTACCGGAGGAAGCTTTCGAGTAAAAAAAACACACTAGAGGACAAATTTTCTACACTAGCGGGCCATCACGACGCGATAAATCCAAACACAAAGCATCGCTGTTACAAAGATGCTGAGGACCCCAGCAAAGCCCATGTAGGCCTCAGGCATAATGCGGAGTGCATCAGCACTTTCCGTTAGCGCAAAAGGAATTGCTAATATTACGCCCATAAGGGATGCGCCTGCCACAATCCCACAAGTTAGCAATAAACCCCGATGCCGGTGCGGTTGCATTTTTGCTTCTTGTTTAGGTAATCGTTCATGCGCATACAGTTTGGTTAAACGGTTACCTACAATGTAAGAAAGTAAACCGCCGATCACAACTGGCATAGAACTTTCAAGCGGTAAATAAATGCCCAATCCTACAGCTAACACGGGTAGGCGGGTACCATATCGTTTTTTTAAAATTTCATCAGCGATAATGCTAAAAAAAGCGATTGCAGCGCCGACACTAATCATGCCCCATTGCAATTGATGACTGAATGCTCCTTTTGCAACTGTAGCCATTAACCCAGCCTGCGGTGCTGCTAACATTTGCGCCGGATTCATATTGGGTCGAGGAAAAACACCACCAATACCATAAGCATTAAAAAGCAGTTGAAGAATAGGTGGAATCACAAAAGCAGACACCACAACGCCTAAAACTAACATAACTTGCTGCTTCCAAGGTGTGGCGCCAATAATGTGTCCAACTTTCAAATCTTGCATCGTGTCGTTTGATATGGATAACGCAGCCCCAATAATCACCATGCAGCCAATGGCCGCAACCACACCAATATTTTCAGCAACAGCAGGATCAATGCCGCCAAAGAAATTAAAAAAGCTCATAAAAATCAGACTGACGACCAGAAGTGCACAAACTAATAAACCGGAAACGGGGCTATTAGTCGAACCCACCAAGCCTGCAAAATAGGCCATGATGGAACAAAAAATAAAGCCTCCAAATAAAATATAAAGCGTACTAAAACCGGATAAAAAATAACGAAATGTTGTCGTAATGGAAGAATCTGCGGGAATAATCGTGTGAGCGATCAAAAAGAAAATAGGGATCAGTAATAAAGCGGCACCCATAAAAACATAATGGATGGGAATATCGCGCTCAGTCCGTAATGTTTCAATTTTTTTGCCGAGTCGGATGGCGCGCAGACTTGAGAAGGAAGCCGCCATGCTGCTGATTACAGGATTAAACAACGTGCATAACGTCCAAAGTCCACCAATCAACATAGTCCCCACACCCATATAACGAATGTAGTCTCGCCAGATATCAAGCGCTGCAACATTGGCATCGAGTGCAGTCGTGCCATAGATATAACTCAATACCGGCACACCACCTAACCAGCCCAATAGGATTCCCACTAATAAACTAAGCGCAACATTTACGCCCACAATGTAACCCGCTGCAATTAACGCAGGGGATAATCCCAAACCAAAACCAAAAACGATCGTGGGTGTTTTAATCCAAAACTGAAAACTATCCGTTAGGATTTGAAAGCCTGATTGAAATAATGCAATAGCAGCACCCACCAATCCTCCGAAAGTGAGTGAGCGTAAATCGCCATCTTCACGTTGGGTACTTGCTTTTAAGACATTCCCAATGGCCACTGCTTCAGGAAAACGTAATGTTTTATCTTGCAATAATGCCCGGCGCAAAGGAATGGTAAAAAGCACGCCTAACCCACCGCCTAACAAGCCTGTAACGACGGTTTGCCAATAATTAAATCCTTCCCAAACCCGTAAAATAATGAGGGCGGGTAAAATGAAAGCAATACCTGCGGTTAAAGCTTCCCCCACCGATGCCATGATTTGCACCATCGTATTTTCTAATACATTAGCGTTACGAAAAAAACGAAGGATACCCATAGAAATAACAGCAGCAGGAATGGAGGCTGAAACGGTTGTCCCCACTTTTAAGCCGAGAAACGCATTCGCAGCTGCGAGCACAATTGTTAAAATGGTACCAAGAATAATGACACGAAATGTAATTTCTGGAAGTGATTGATCTGCTGCAATGAGGGGTTCATCTTCTTTATTACGAACGATGGCTTTTAGGTTTGGACTTTCTGGGACTATCCTTTTTTGTAATTGTTTTTTTGTCATGCGTTAACTCTCCTTCCTTAAATCCATACCATTGATTAAGTTGCATATGCAGGGCTTTGAGACCAGTTCCTTTTGTTGCGGAGAAGGGCTGCAAAGTAACAGAATTATCGTAATGCGTCAAAATCGATTTAGCTTTTTTTATAACTTGATACGCTTCTGCTTGCGTCAACTTATCAGCTTTATTTAGTAAAATATGGACGGGAATATCAAGCTGCGAACAAAAATCAAGTAACAACAAATCTAATTCTTTAAAAGCGTGGCGAACATCCATAACTAATAACACACCTTTGAGACACGTCCTACCCCGCAAATAAAGATCAACGGTTTTTTGCCACGCTTCACGTTCGCGCCTGGGCGCTTTTGCGTAACCGTAACCCGGTAAATCCGCTAGACGACGCGTATCATCAATCACAAAAATATTGACCAATCTTGTCCGACCGGGAGTTTTGCTAACGCGAGCGAGACCTTTTAGATTGGTTAGTTTATTCAGCGTACTTGATTTGCCAGCATTGGATCGACCAACAATGGCTACTTCATAGCCTTCATCAGGAGGGAGTTGTTTAACATCTGCCACGCTTAATAAAAAATAAGCTTTTTGATACGGATTAACCATACTACAATGACTCCCCCTTTTTTAACACCAATCGGCGCACCGACAGCGAGGTTCTCTAATGGAAATGGATATGATACTGAATTCTTTAAACCCCGCCCAGCAAGAAGCAGTACGCGCACCTTTGGGGCATCAATTAGTTCTTGCCGGTGCTGGCAGTGGTAAAACGCGCGTTTTAATTTACCGCATCGCTTGGCTAATTGAGGTAGAAAACATTGCTCCCTTTAACATTTTAGCTGTGACTTTTACGAATAAAGCCGCTAATGAAATGCGTGGACGAGTTGGCTCATTATTACACATTCCAACCAAGAGCATGTGGATTGGAACCTTTCATGGACTCGCTCATCGTCTTTTACGCGCGCATTGGCAAGAAGCCAATTTACCGCAAGCGTTTCAAATCCTCGATTCGGACGATCAATATCGACTAGTCCGTCGTGTTATTCAATCACTTAATTTAGATGAAGATAAATTTCCTGCGAAAGAATTGCAGTGGTTTATTAATGCGCAGAAAGAAGAAGGGCTATTACCGCACCAAGTTGATACGGGCAGCTTTACACAGCAATTGTTTGTTAAAGTTTATCAAGCCTATCAAGAAGCCTGTGCGCGTTCCGGTGTTATCGATTTTACCGACTTACTTTTAAAAAGTTATCATTTGCTGCATGAAAATGCTGAGTTACGCACGCATTATCAAACGCGTTTTCGTTGTTTACTCGTTGACGAATTCCAAGATACCAACACCATTCAATATGCCTGGTTGAAAATGTTTGCAGGCGATTCTAATTTCGTCATGATTGTCGGCGATGATGATCAATCAATTTATGGGTGGCGCGGTGCACGCATCGAAAATTTAGATCGATTTGCAAAAGATTATCCGCAAGCCAAGATCATTCGTCTCGAACAAAATTATCGTTCCACAGGTACAATTTTAAAAGCAGCCAATGCTTTAATCGCTCACAACACCGGACGGATGGGTAAGAACTTATGGACCGAAGGTCATGATGGAGAACCCATTACGGTTTATGCTGCGTTTAATGATACCGATGAAGCCTTCTTTATCGTCAATCGCATTCGGGAAATGAAACAAAGTGATTTTTCACTACGCGATATCGCTATTCTTTATCGATCCAATGCCCAATCGCGGGTTATCGAAGAAGCACTTATGCAGTTTGGTCTTCCGTATCGCGTTTATGGTGGTTTACGTTATTTTGATCGCGCAGAAATTAAAGATGCCTTAGCTTATTTACGCTTAGTCGCCAATCGTCATGATGACCCTGCTTTTGAACGCATTGTAAATCGTCCCACACGCGGTATGGGTGATCGCACGCTAACTGCCATTCGCGAACATGCCAAGGTACAGCATATTAGTTTGTGGAGTGCAGCAGAGGCGCTTTTACAACAACAAGTTTTTCCCGCCCGCGCAGCTTCGTCCTTGCTTGCCTTTATCAAGCTGATTAACGACATGACAGATAAAACAACTGCGTTACCGTTAAATAAACAAGTGGAATATGTTTTATTTGCGAGTGGTTTAATTGAACATTATCGTAAAGAGAAAGGTGAAAAAGGCTTAACTCGCATCGAAAATTTAGAAGAATTAGTTAATGCAGCTTACCAATTTATCCAAGAGACTGTTCCCGATGACATGTTGCCCCTCACCGCATTTTTAGCTTATGCATCATTAGAATCAAGTGGCGATCAAGCAGAAGAATACGAAGATTCTGTGCAGTTGATGACGTTGCACACTGCCAAAGGTCTAGAATTTAAAGTTGTTTTTTTAGCCGGCTGTGAAGAGGAACTTTTCCCGCATTATCTCTCCATGAATGATCCTAAACAAATGGAAGAAGAACGTCGACTGTGTTATGTGGGTATTACCCGCGCTATGGAGAAACTTTTCATGACTTATGCCGAAGTTCGACGAATGCATGGTAAAGAATCTTATCACCGCCCTTCTCGATTCTTGCACGAAGTCCCCGCGGAATTCATTAATGAAATTCGCTTCCGCACAAAAATTTCCCGTCCTGTCGCTATGCCCAATCAATACCGTGCAGAATCAGAAGGAAAATTTCGCATTGGCCAAGAGGTTTACCATCGCGTTTTTGGGGAAGGGACTGTCCTTGATTGCGAAGGAGATGGTGAAGATATGAAAGTCAAAGTCCGCTTTACCAATGTCGGTACGAAGCTTTTAATTGCGAGTTATTTAAGTGCGAAGTAATTTTTAATTTCAAACCAGCTTTCGCCCGCTGATTTAATGTTATAGAGATGCCCTATGCTTTATTCACTCATTCGATCTTGCTTATTTACGTTGAATCCTGATACAGCGCACCAACTCACCTTGAATACGCTGCAATGGGCGCATCGCCTTAAACTTGTTGGGTTGATTCCTAAACCCATCCAAAATCCCCTTATCGTCATGGGAATCACTTTTCCAAACCCCGTTGGACTTGCAGCGGGTTACGATCGCAATGGGGAATATATTGACGCATTATCGGCATTAGGTTTTGGATTTATTGAAATTGGCACTGTGGTACCGATGCCGCAAGTTGGGAATCAAAAGCCTCGTCTCTTTCGCTTTCCCAAACAACAAGCACTCATCAATCGCGTTGGTTTTGCGAGTTTAGGCGTGGATTACGTCATTCAGCAATTAAAAAAAATGCAATATAGCGGGGTGTTAGGCATTAACATCGGTAAAAATAAAAACACACCTAATGATCAAGCCATCCAAGATTATTTATTAGGGTTTAATAAACTTGCACCTTACGCAAGCTACATCACCATTAATATTTCTTCTCCTAATACGCAAGGTTTACGCGATCTCCAAGCGCGTGAACCCCTGCAAGCACTCGTACAAGCTTTGAAAAAAGCTCAGCATCACTTTTTTCAAACACATCAAAAATATGTTCCCCTGGTGATAAAAATTGCACCCGATCTTAACGATACAGAAATCTCCACCATTGCTGATATTATTTTGAAGCAGCAAGTCGATGGATTAATTGCAACAAACACAACCCTCACACGACCCGGTTTGACTGCAGTAAAAAATGCACAAGAAACAGGGGGGTTAAGCGGAAAACCATTGGAAGAACTGAGCACTGAAGTTATTCAAAAGTTCCATCATCTTTTACAACATCATGTTCCCATCATTGCCTCAGGTGGTGTCATCGATCAGGTTGCTGCGGAAAAAAAATTAGCAGCAGGCGCGACCTTAGTGCAACTTTACACGGGTTTAATCTACCAAGGGCCGAGCTTGATCCGCCGAATCGCATCGTCCTTGAAATTCACCCAGGGTACTTAATAACTCCGATGGGTGCGCGGTTATTCAACGGTCACTGATTTTGCTAAATTACGGGGCTGATCGACATCTGTGCCTTTTAAAACTGCCACATGATAAGCCAACATTTGCAAAGGAATAGTGTAAATAATGGGGTGCAAAAGCGGGTGCGCTGTGGGTAGTTGAAATACTTGTACATCAGCAAAAGCGTGGTCTTTGGTTAAATTGATAAGATCAGTCAAAACAAATAACTGTCCACCGCGCGCTAATACTTCATGCAAATTAGACAATGACTTTTCTTGTAATCGGTCGCTCGGAACCGCGGTAATCACGGGCATGTTTTTATCAACCAGGGCTAGTGGGCCATGTTTTAACTCACCGGAAGGATAGCCTTCGGCGTGGATGTAGGAAATTTCCTTCATTTTTAATGCGCCTTCCAGCGCAATAGGGAACAAAGAACCGCGCGCCATGAATAATGCGTTTTGCTTATACATAAATGCTTTGGCCCAATCAGCGATAAAAGCATCTTGTTGCAGGATTTGTGAAATTAGCGCAGGAAGTTGATGTAACTGAGCAATCAATTCGTTTTCTTCCGGAATTTTTTTACCCTTCGCTCTCGCAATACTTAATCCCAATAGTAATAAAGCGATAAGTTGTGTAGTGAAGGCTTTGGTCGAAGCGACGCCAATTTCAATGCCAGCACGGGTTAAAAAATGTAAATCTGCTTCCCGGGTCATCGTGCTACCTGGAACATTACATAATGTAAGCGTGCCCAAAAATTCCATTTTTTTGGCTAAGCGTAAGGCTGCTAAGGTATCGGCTGTTTCTCCTGACTGAGAAAGCGTGACGAACAAACTTTGTTTTGGCTGCGCAATGGGTCGATAACGGAATTCACTCGCGATTTCTACGGAACAGGGAATATCTAAAATATTTTCAAACCAATATCTCGCCACCAGTGCAGCATGGTAACTCGTTCCACATGCAATTAATTGCATATGTTCCATTGCTTCAAAAATAGCATCAGCTTTTGGGCCAAAGATAGCAGGTAGGATATGATCAACGGCCAACCGTCCTTCCAAACAATCTGCAATCGCTTTCGGTTGTTCCATGATTTCTTTTTGCATGTAATGACGATATTGACCCCGTTCTGTAATATCGGTATCGATCGATAAAATATGTTGTTCCCGGGTAATTAAATCATCTGCTTTATTGAAAATAGTGACTTCATTGGCCGTGATATCTGCAACGTCATGATCTTCCAAATAAATAAATTGCTTCGTGAGAGATAATAAAGCCAGAGGATCTGAGGCAATAAAATTTTCTTCTTTGCCTTTGCCAATAACCAAGGGACTCCCTTGGCGTACTGCAATTAATCGACCGGGGAAACGTTTTGCAATAACACCGAGCGCATAAGCACCCTCTAAGGCGTTCACCGTGTTTCGAACGGCAGATAATAAATCATTATCTTTTTTAAAGTGCCAATGAATTAAATGGACGACAACTTCAGTGTCTGTTTCGGAATGAAATTGATATCCCTTGGTTATTAAATCAGCCCGTATGGCATTGTGATTTTCGATAATGCCATTATGCACAATGGCAAACTCATCATGGGAAATGAAGGGGTGGGCATTAGCTTCGGAGGGTACGCCATGTGTGGCCCAACGTGTATGAGCGATGCCCGTTGGTCCTTGAAATGGATGCGCTTCAAAGGCGGTTTCTAGCTCGCGCACTTTGCCCGTCATGCGTAGACGATGCAATCGATCTTGCTGGTCAATCACAGCGACGCCGGCTGAATCATACCCCCGATATTCTAATTTTTTTAATCCATCAATCAAAATACTAGCAATGGGTCGCTTTGCAACCGCACCAACGATGCCACACATGGGATCCTATCCTCTGAGGAATTAGTTGCTCGTATTATACGCGTAAACTGATCAGTGTCATCTTACGGCTCTTGAGGTATGGACAATGAGTTGCATTGTCTAGGTCTAAGCCTTTGTTACTGCGCCCCTCTCTTTTTTATCTGGCCGACGCCAATTTTTGATTGTGCGTTGTTCAATGCGGTGCGTAATCGTGAGTTGGTCAGCTGCGACATCTTTGGTAATGGTTGACCCCGCACCGATCGTCGCGCCTGTGCCAATGGTGACAGGTGCGACGAGTTGTGTATCTGATCCAATGAAAGTGTCATCACCAATAATGGTTTTATGTTTGTTCATCCCATCATAATTGCAAGTGATGGTACCAGCACCCACGTTGACTCGCTGCCCAATTTCAGCATCTCCCACGTAGCTTAAATGATTAATTTTGCTTTGCATGCCAACTTGCGAATTTTTCACTTCCACAAAATTACCAATATGCACATGGGATGCAAGCACGGTTCCCGGACGAAGACGTGCAAACGGTCCAATCGTACAATGGTCTGCAACTTCGGCACCATCTAAAACACTATTTGCCTTAATTTCAACACCCTCACCTAAAATCGTATTACGCAAGAGAGAATGCGGACCAATGTGGCAACCTTGACCAAGCACCACACGTCCTTCAAAAATAACGTTCACATCAACTGTGACATCAATGCTTGCAATAACTTCGCCCCGAATATCAACCCGCGCAGGATCCGCAAACGATACACCTTGTGCCATCAATTTCTTAACCAAACGCAATTGTAAAAAACGTTCAAGTTGCGCGAGTTGCGCGCGATCATTAACACCTAAAATTTCTTTCGCACAATGCACGTCATGACTTTGTATCGTCACGTTATCTTGATGGGCGAAATTAATAATATCAGTCAGATAAAATTCATTTTGCGCATTCATTGTTTTTATATTGGGTAACCAACGATTTAAAAGACGGGCTGATAAACAATAAATACCTGGGTTAACTTCAGTTATTTTTTTCTCTTCAACTGATGCATCTTTTTCTTCAATAATACGGACAATGTGATGATCGTCATTTCGTTTGATTCTGCCATACCCATGTGGGTTTTCGAGATGGGCTGTCAACATGTGCAAAGCATCGTCCGCAGTTTGCGTTAATCGTTGCAAACTTTGTAATGAAATCAGGGGCACATCACCACAAAGAATTAAAACTTGATCGGTGGGTTCGATATGAGGCATCGCTTGTAAAACAGCATGCCCTGTACCTAATTGTTCGGATTGTTCCACAAAATGAATAGGGAGGTGCGAAAAAGTTTTACGAATCAGGGGAGCTTGATGGCCCAATACAACAATAGGTTTTTTCGCAGGCGAGAGCTTCTCTGCAACTTCAAGCACGTACTGTAAAAGCGGTTTACCTGCTAAGAGATGTAATACTTTGGGAAGTTTAGAACACATACGCTGGCCGCGACCTGCCGCCAAAATAACCACTTGGATAGCCATGATTGCCAACTATTCATTAAAAGATTGAGATTATACCGATACTATTCGCTTTGGGTAAGTTTCTTCTACTTTAAGTGCCTTGCTCTGCAATTTGCGGCTGACGTGGGGCTGTTAACTCCTTCACTAAATGCAAAATTCTTTTATCTTGCGCAAGTGCATGATCATAGGCAAAAAAAGCAATATGTTCATATTGATCGGAAAGCGCATCAATCATCAGCGACAATTCATTGATAGGACGAACTAAGCCCGCTTCATTTTGCACCATAATAGGATCTTCTTTACGCGAATAAGCTTGATGCGGACTGCGAATCAGAGAAAGTTGCCAATTTTGATAGACATTAAGGTGAGTTTGCTTAAATTCCTTTAGCGTTGCTTCAGCCATTTTTATATCAACATGCTCAAGTCTTACGACTTTTGGCATTTTACGTTGATCAAGACGTTCGGCGATTTGCGTGACGGGGTCATCAGCTTTAAGCGCAACGATTTGTTTTAATAATGCAAAAACATCATAATCATCAAGAGCTTTATAATGTTGATAATTACTTTCGAGAAATTGTTGTTTTAGTAAACTGGGTTGCAATGTTGTGCGTGCAGCATGATTGAAGGCATTAGCTGCAATAAGAAACTGTCCCAATCGGGTTTTTTGCAAAGAAGCGAAAGCAGTATGGGTTTCAATACGTTCTGCGAGTAAAACTAACAATTGAATTAAATAATTCTCTAAAGCTAATTTTTTTTGGGACTGATAGATATTACGAATCATTAACCTGCGGGCCATAACATAATGCTCGACTACCCCAATTCCTTTATGCGTGATACCTAAACGTCTTCCTTCAGGTGTCGGTACGATAGCAAGACAATGCAACATCCATCGAAAATCAAATTCACCGTATTGCACACCACAAAAATGATTATCCCGTAATAAGTAATCTAATCGATCTGCATCCAACTGCGACGAAACGATATCGCTTAAAACGTCTTTCACACTGGTTTTATGCATAATCATTTGTGCAATGCGATTAAATTTTTTATCAGTCAGCGGATAATTTGGATTTAAAGCATTGTAAGTTTGAAAAAAATAATCGGTGGTGTAATCACTTAAAAAATAAGGTGTCCAATCTTCGTGACGAATTAATTTTTGATGAAATAAATCTTCAAAAGTATGCGAAAAAGGACCGTGACCAATATCGTGTAATAACCCCGCTATCATCACCAATTGCCTTTCTTCGTCTGGCAATCCAATCTTTTGGGCAATTTGACTCGCCACATAACAACAACCTAAAGAATGATTAAAGCGGGTATGTACCGCTCCCGGGAAAATATAATCACCCATCCCTAATTGTTTAATATGTCGCAACCGCTGGCAATTAGGGCTGTCAATGAAAGGTTTAATCCAATGATCTTCAAAGGATGTAAATTGCATCGTCCCGTGAACTGGATCTTTGATAACGTGGTAAGTGCTCATGGGAAGGATTTTATCCTATTGAAGAGAAGATATGTAGGTTGGCATAAAATGACTGAATGGTTAATTTCAAAGAGAATTTAATGACTGACTTCATATCCACCCTTAAAGCTTAGATTGACATCACTATGCCTTGTTCGATAAGTACGGAGAGAAGTCTGCTGCTTGTACAAGAACGACGCATCATATTAAATTATTCAGCCGTTTCATTCTGTAATAAAGATGGCGCTTGCTAAGGCAAGTCCTGCGATAAACTAAAATTCGAAGTTAGGTAGCTGCGACTTTGCAAGCTAAGTGATGCAGTCTGAACTTTGACCTGAAGAAACCAAAGCATCCTCGTTCAGAGCTAAGTTATGTCTTACTCATCCAGGTTTGGACAAATTGACACACCTTTCCTCCGCGAGTTCAATGCGTTCTAAAACAGTATATTCCGTCCCGTCTGGTACAGGATCACTGCGAAAGAGAACGACTTCATTGACTTCAATATAGCCAACAGCAGGATGATCGACTTTGGATAAGAAGCGTAAATTGGTGTTTGGGTGCTTGAGACGACCTAAAGTTAAGTGCCCATGAAAGGGTCGCGTATCTGTATCGTACTGAGATAATCGAATGCCATTCCCAACGCGCTCACTAATCTTGGCCAATTCGTCTTGAGGCGTAATATCAAAAACAATGACGCGTGGACGAAAAGGGTTTGGAAATAAAGTGACCTCGCCTAAGTTGATATGCGTCTTCACAACGGATTCTTTCAATTGGTTTTTTACATTATCGACGATTGTAGGGACATGCTCCCCTTTAATTTCGCCTAGAAATTGCAAAGTAATGTGCAAATTTGCCTTTTTAGTCCATTTAATAGAGTGAGATTTAGCATTTTTTTTTAATTGACTTACATATTCTCCTATTTTTTCCTTCATAGCTTGAGCTAACTCGACGGCAAAAAAAATCCTGATAACAGAAGGTGAGCGCATTCCATTTCTCCCCATGTTTGATTAAGATGATCCATGCTAGGTTAGATACTAGTCATATAGGATTTCATTATGGTAAAAAAGCGCGGCCTCGGTAAATCATTAGATGCCTTATTGTCATATACAAGCAAGGAGTCTACGAGTCCAGATGATACCTCGTTACATCTTGTGCAAGACACACTGACCCAGCTTTCCGTTGATTTAATGGTCCGGGGCAAATATCAACCCCGTAGAGAGATGGATGAAGAAGCCTTGGAAGAACTTGCGCATTCCATCCGCACGCAAGGGATTATTCAGCCGCTCATTGTGCGTCCTGTTGATAAGCACCGCTATGAAATCATTGCGGGTGAACGACGCTATCGTGCTGCCAAGATGGCAGGCTTAACAACCGTTCCCGTCATTGTTCGCACTATTCCCGATGAAGCCGCTCTCGCTATTGCCCTCATTGAAAACATTCAACGCGAGAATTTAAATCCCATTGAGGAAGCCATTGCACTCATGCGTTTGATTGATGAATTTGGCATGACGCATCAGCAAGTTGCTGAAGCGGTGGGAAAATCTCGCACCAGTGTAACTAATTTATTACGTTTACTGGTACTGCCTGAAGAAGTTAAGACCATGCTCGAACGTGGCCAATTAGAAATGGGCCATGCTCGTACGTTGATAACCTTACCAGAAGCAACCCAACTGGAAGCAGCCCTTGCCATTGCATCGCGCGAATTATCCGTACGCGAAACCGAACAGTATGTAAGGCGTTTGCAACAACCCCAGGAACAATCCAAAGACAAATCACTTAATCCCGATTTAAAACTCGTCCAAGATAACCTCACTAACCATCTCAAACTTCGGGTTGCCATTCAATGTAATGCAAAAGGCAAAGGAAAGTTAGTGATTCATTATCGAAGCTTAAATGAGTTAAATCGATTGCTTGCAGAATTTGAGCGCGAGTAGCTCAACATTCGACGATTAACCATTGCATTTGCTTGCAACTGTTCGCCAATTAGCCATGGCTCACCTTACAATATGGAAACCTCAGAAGTGTAAGGATAGGAGCCCACATAATTTACGCCATCGGAGAAGAGAGCAAACGTTTCTGTGGCTTTTTGCCGATAAAAATAATTGATTGTCATGCACGTATAACCCATGCCCACCCGGGAGCGCAATGCAAAAGCATCGAGATCGACATAATTCCCTGTCTTCAATTCATCTTGTCCCATGTCCAATAACGCTTCAGGTTGACAAATACTGTCTATCCATTTTCCAAGAAATGCAGTGGCATGAATAGTGAAGGATTGATTATTGGGCGTTAAAAAATAAGTTGTATGAAAAGCAGGCCCAGTAGAACGGCCCTTAGAGCCAATATTCCAAGCGAAAATCGAACACGTTGCTAAGAGAAAGTAAAAAAACAAAATCCATTTCACTCGTTTCATCCTCTTTCTCCCCTTAAGATGATGTCATCATTATACTACAAACTAAGTATTCACTTTTTTTACCGAATTTGAATAAGCTTAGGTTCTGCTTCATTTAATTTTTTTAACAGGCTTGGCGCGTTCTGTCGGCGATTTTGGTTTGCTTTAATTTTATTCAGTGATTGAACTAAGACCATCGCTTCGTTTTGACTGAAGCCGGTTAAAAGAAGCTGGTAACTTAAAGGAGATTGAATGGTGAACAAGGAAATAACGCGGTCGCCAAAGGTTAATGTGGCTTTTTTTCCGACGGTATCGTAAGTCATCCGTTGCAAGTCGTCGCCAAAAGGTTGCTTCAAAGTTAATAATACCCCAATGCCTCCTTGCGCTAAACGCGTGATACTCGCTTTAGCAATGTTATGACTATCAAATACCATTTCCGATTGGATTACTTGCAAGCGTAAAGGTGGCATCACTGGACTTGCGCATACTGTTGAATAAAAAAAACCAAGCCAACATAGTAAAAACAATCTTTTTGTAACCCTAGCCATTTGAAATACCTATCTTGCAAAAAAAAGGCCGCTTAAAGGCGGCCCTTTCAGTTTAATTAAAACCTTACTGCGTTGCTAATTCACAATGCATGTAGTAAGCATACTTAGAACCGTTCATTGGCGCAGCTTGGGTCAATGTTATATTCCAAGCAATATTAGTTGCATTGGAGCGCATGTAATTACTTTCATAACGACCGTCAGTCTTTTTATGTAAGAACAAGCAAGTGTGATCAGGTAATATTTTGATATCCTTCTCTACGCTCTTACCACGCACAGCAATTTCAACTTTATGATTCTTTGGACCATGCTTGTAGCGATGCGCTGTACAGCTTCGACCGTTGCCCACGCCTTTAATTTTGCTGCCAAAATCAAATACATCCGTACTTACAAATCGGCCGGTGAAAGCATTGTTGGAAGTGTTTTCATGAACATCCAAGCAAAGATTAATAACTTGAGGATGACTTGCAAAACTTGCGGTACTAATTAAAGCTGTAGCTGCCAATAAACTTAAATTTAATTTCTTCATATTGTTATCCTTATTATTTTAAAATGTGACCCTGACGACAACTTAAACTAGCTCGCCATGTGGGCGCAGTTCATTTTATAAACGTACTTAAAACCATTTTCGGGAGCAGATTGAACAAGGTTAATGTTCCAAGTTTCAGCGTGTTGGCTGGTAACTTGATAATCACTTAAAAAGCGACCGCTATTTTCTGAGTATAAAAAGGCACAAGATGCATCTGGCACGAATTTAACATCATTAACAGCATCACCATCTTTTACTTCTACGCCTAATTTAATATTTTTTGGGCCATGCTTATAGATGTGTTCTACACATTTTTGACCATTTTTGATATCTATTGTATGACTGGCATCAAATACATCACTGCTCACAAACCAGGATTGGTAACTATGTGGGGATGTGTTATCACTCACATTGGTACATAACATGATCCGTTGATTCCAGTCAGCAAAGCTTGCAGACATTGCCAAAGCAGACGCTAAAAATAAAGCTACTTTTTGTTTCTTCATAAAACCTCCAATCCTTATATTATTGTAGAACTAATGCGCTAACTATTTTAAGGCAAACAACGCAATATACAAATCACTCAGAAAAAAAACAACAAGCATTTGCGCGGTCATGAATGATGCAAGGTAAAAAAAGAAAAGATACTTCAATGAATTATTCTGTGCGTGCAGAAGAACAATTAACACCATGATGGCATCAAAAAATTTCCCTTTAAATTTACTAATGCAACTTCCAATTCATCAATATTCTATTCTCTAAACTTTGTAAACAGTTAAGATTACCTATCCTTAAAATAAATAACTAATGTGTAACCTCGCTCATAAATGATGCAGATTAAAAGAGGAATTTGCATTGAGTCAGGCATTATAAAGAAAAAAATCTATTATTACAAAAGTGAATTAATTTTGCTCTCTTCTTGATTAAAATAATACCCATCTGGCGGATTAGAGAGCAAACGAATGTGCCCTGTCTGCATTCATATTTTTTATTTGCTCACCAAACTTTTAATGATGTAAAGCAAATGCAAAGTGAAAAACGCAAATGGGTTAAGAGATAAACACTGAAACAGTTTAAAAAGCTGGGTCAAGCCCAGAACTTTTATTATGCAGCGTCAGGAACAATAGGGTGCAGCAAATGTAACGACTAGGCTACAACAACAACGCCCAAGTCACACCCCTATTAATGTTTTACTTAGCATGCCCGGTTCTTCGCGTACAAGTTTGGGTACTAAATATCCCGGCAGTAACGTATTTAATTCCTGATAAATCTGTAAAGCTGCATCCTCAGGTAAATCAAAGTGAGCTGTTCCTGCCACTTTATCGAGAACATGCAAATAATAAGGCATCACGCCTGCTGCAAACAATGCTTCGCTTAGTTCAGCAAGAATAACTGCGTTATCATTGACGCCTTTTAACAGCACATTTTGATTCAGTAAAATAACTTTTGCTTCACGCAATTGTTGGAATGCAAAAACAACTTCGTGGCTTATTTCACGGGGATGGTTACAATGGACCACCATAATTACCGGCAGTTTTATTGAAGAGAGGATGGTAATGAATGCTGGGGTGATACGTTGGGGCAAAACAATGGGTAAGCGTGTGTGAATGCGTAACCGTTTAATCGTGGATATTGCGCTTATACCTTCGAATACATGTTGCAACATTTTATCATTCGTTGCGAGCGGATCACCGCCGCTTAAAATAACTTCATTAACATCCGGATGTGCTGCGAGGTAAGTAAAAATTTTTTCTAAACCTACCTTGCCAGGATTGTTATCTGCGTAAGGAAAATTTTTGCGAAAACAATAACGACAATGGACAGCGCAAGCATTTGTTAAGGTAATTAAAACACGCGAAGGATATTTGTGTAACAAACCCGGAATAGGATTTTTAGAACTTTCCTCTAGAGGGTCGGCACTATACCCTGTAACCTCATTTAATTCTAAACCGCTTGGTAAGACTTGTTGTAACAGGGGATCATGGAAATTCCCCTTTTCAATCCGTTCTAAAAAGTAACGTGGAATACGCAAAGGAAAATATTCTGCAGCTTTTTTTAAATCAGGTAAGAGCGCTCTATCAAGCTGCAAAAGGGAGAGTACTTCTTCTGGGTCTGTCACTAAATCAGAAAGAGCATCCTGCCAAGTAGGATGGGGGAGATATGCAACAGACAAGGTGTGCCTCTTTTACTAAGTATTTGATTTATTGAAAAATGGGCCAATTTAAGAAGTGATATAATCTAAGATAAGGAATAAATAGTCAAACCAGGAGAATTACGCGTGTTTGATGCCGATCGTCCCATTACCTTATGCGAACAAGATCGGCTTAATCGCTCCCTCTTTGCTAAATATTTAGCGCGCTGCTTATTGGATCATCATGATTTGGATAGCTTAGTCGTGGGCTTAACTGGGGGCCCTGGCTCGGGGAAAACTTCCCTAATTAACATGATGCTGGAAGAAATTGATGTAGCTGCAAGTAACTTAGATGAAATTGAGCAACCTATTATTTTAAATTTCAGTGCCTGGAGTTACTCAGGGCAAGGTCAATTAATTTACAATTTTTTCCGTCGCCTTTCATCAACACTCAAGCCTCTAGCGAATTTTCCGCAGGGAGCACGCATCATTTATTTATTAGAATTATATGTTTCATTTTTTACCCAAAAACCCGTGCCGCAAGCTTATCGAATGCAGCGAAGCTTTTGGGAAAAATTATTTTTTAGAAATCGCGAATCAGCTTATGCCTGGGAATCAGGAAGAGATTTAACGCTCGTCAAAGCTGAGCTTAATGAATTATTACGTCAGCAAAAACATAAAATTATCATCATCATCGATAATATTTCCAGACTTTATCCAGATGAGATCAAACAAATTTTTCAAATTGTTAAATCAATTGGAGATTATAAAAATACCATATATGTCCTTTCATTTGATAAGAACCAAGTGATCCAAGCAATTGACTTATTAGATGGCAGCGGTGGTAAAGCTTTAGTTGAAAAAGTGGTGCAACTCCCTTTTGAGGTCCCACCCATTCTGTCCGAAGATTTAGAAAATATTTTTGCCGACCGTCTTAGAGCAGTATTAGACATGGTTCCCGAAGGGACATGGAACCTCGATTATTGGGCCTCGATTTATTACAGTAGCTTGAAATATTTTTTCAAAAATTGTCGGGATATTACGCGCTATGTTAACACGCTCAATTTTAGTTACCCGCGACTGCGCGATGTTGTAAACCCAATGGATTTTTTTGCACTGACTGCGATCGAAGTCTTTTTACCAAAACTCTATTTCGGCATCCGTGATAATAAAGATTTATTTACCGACTTATTAGATCAAGTCTATCGCTTAGATGAAGACCAAATTAAAAAAGATCGACTACGCCTAGAAGAAATTCTTTCGCGCGAACATGATTTTCCGCACGACCAAATTATTACATTACTTGAACAACTCTTTCCTCGCTTGCGTCGCATTTATGAACCGCAGTTGACTTTTTATCATTCAGACGCACTCGCAAGAAAATTGCGTCGACTTTGTAGTCCTGATTTGTTTGATGCCTATTTTCGCTTGTCCATGCAATCAGGGGCGCTACCGGAAAATGAATTTAAAACGATTCTTGGACTAGCAAAAAATGCTCAAGCTTTCGATCAAGCGTTAACTCGTTTAAATCAAGACGATCGTATTATCAAACTCCTAACCCGGTTGGATAGTCGTGTTATTGCTTCAATTCCACTTGAGGAAACGCAAGCCATTATTATTGCACTATTTGATAATGGCGATCTTTTTCCACAGGGCAGAACCGGCCCTTTAATATTATCCACTGCAATGCGAATTCATCGTATTATTCATAATGTGTTGCAACGATACAAAGATACAGAAACCCGTTTCACTGTTTTACAAACTGCGATCGCTAAAGCTGAAAAAAGTATTTACATTATTGTTCATGAATTGAATGAACAATCCCGTGAACATCAAGAGGAATCCGATCGTTTTATTCCGCTTGATTATCGCGACTTAACAACGGATCAACTGTTATCCTTAAAAAAATTTACGGTAAGTCGAATTCAAAATTGGGCCAACACCGAAAGATTAATTGATCATCCCAAATTATTAAGCCTATTGTATGCTTGGCAAGCATGGAGTAACGACCACTCATGTCGAGACTATGTACAACGCACAATAAAAAATGATAAAGGGCTTGTCATCTTTTTAGCGGCAGGCTTGCACGAGGCCATTACGGAGGCGGCTGAAAAATACGAAAAAAACCCAGCATGGGAATCGCAGCTTAAACATATTGCTGATTTTGTCGATCCTGTTGAACTTGTGAACCGTGCAAAAGCTATTTTTGAAGATGCTTATTTTGAGAAATTAACAGAACGCGAACAATTAGCACTGCTTATTTTTTTAGATTTAATGAAAGTTCCTACGACGAAATTAATCCCTCAAACAACCGTTTGAGAGATTATTCATTTTAACGGATATACCCATTTACAATGAGGCAACAACACTAAACCATACGCGTGGTTTATGACCTCGACCAATTAATTCTTCGGCTGCAACAGGCTTAGTAAAAGTTTGGGTCCACATAAAGTTGCCGCTGATAACTTTCGTGAAATAAATTCGGAAGCCAATGCCCCCTGAAGTGCCGGTTTGCTTTTTAATAATAGAAGGAGAAGTGTGTGAATTCCAAATGCCACCTATGTCGTAAAACACATAAGGTTGTAAATCCTGAATCGCCAATTTTCCGATCGCCCAATCATACCGAAGCTCTAAACTTCCGGCGATGCCCGTGTCACCAATTAGCTCCGCCACATCGTAACCACGACCTATTTGCGGTCCTCCGAAGGTAAATTGTTCAGATGACAGCAATGCACTCCAAGCCCATTGCCCTTTGACCACACCGTAAAGCGATAAATTATTCCTAATTCCCTGGATGCGACTTAACTGAAAATCCATTTTGGAAAAAACAGCATGGCCACCGGGACGTGACGTAGTTGCTGTGGCGGGGTTTGTATCTTGCGTGTAACCCCAAATCGGTAAGCCTTGACGAAGATCTAAATAAATTAAATTGGCACCCATGTACTTATCAGAAAAATTATAAGTGACATTGGCTCCAATAGGACGAAGGTGATCGGTGTAAAGCTGTTCATTAAAAGTTGTAACATGACTGTCTAAATAATTAAATCCAAGTTGAAACGTCAAACTTTCTGTTCGAGATCGAATGCATGGAATATTAAGGTAGGTGTAATAATTTACATTTAAGCCATTAATATCAACCGGTGCTAATACAAATAAAGGATGGGTTTTAGCGCGGGTTCCTCCGACTAACCAACGCATGCCTTCCGCATTGATTGGCGTACCATAATTAATATCAACGTAAGTAAGTTCTTGCCCTTTCGGCGTTTTAGTGACGGTAATTTGGGTCGAATCCCCTGATCCAAAAATAGAATTTAATCCCACATTGGCAGTCATTTGCTGCGGGCCGATATAACGGGTACCGTAATTATCGTATGACAAATAGCCATTAACGGTTTGTGTTTCAGTCATTAAGGTTAAATCAGCTGCGCCTGTTGTTGTCTTGGAGGGTGATAAAACGGCGCGTACATCGACACCTGGAATTTCATTGGCTAACAGTAGATACTTTTCCATGCGCTTGATTTGCAGCGGAGGACATTGCTTAATTTTATCGCCAAATGCAAGGACAATACATCGCGCACCCTTGGGATGCCCACCAATATCAATTTTCCCTAAAAATCCTTCGATGATACGGACTTTAACCACGCCGCCTTTTACATGCTGCGGCGGTAAAATAGCTCGGGAAATGACATAGCCATTATTGCGATAATAATTTGTAATATCTTGAACAAGACTAAATAAGTCGGCTACGGTAATTGTTTTATGAAGTTTATTTTCATAAATGGGGCGCAATTGCGCGTCTGAATAGACATGATTGCCTTCAAGTATGATCCCATTTAATTCAAATTTGATTTTTTTAGCGGCTTCCCCGCCCGGCGTCTTCGTTTCTTCAGGCGCTGTAATGACAGAGGGGGCTGCCTGCGTCGGTGCAATTCGCTCTTCTGTGAGCGCCCGACTCACTTGCTCGGGCATCGCAGGGCCTGGCAAAACGTCTGCCTTAACACTTGCAATGAATAGCAAAGAGGTAGCAATGCTGAGGAATCTAATTCCATTTATCATATCAATTCCTTTTAACTTATGGCTGAAAGTAACAAGGTTATCGCGGGTTTGCAAGACAAGGACTGCATATAAAGAAACTCTCCGTGTCGCCTTCTGCTAAAGCTAATAGAAAGAAATGTAGATTACGCTTATTACGCCAAAAAGGGTGAGGCTGATTGGTTTAAACGCTCCACTTGAGGATCCCCAATATCATTTTCTCTAAACTTTTGCTGCGGGCATTTAATTTTTTAATGAGGTGAAACTTATTGAGAAATGGACGCGTTAACTGTATCGCTTTGGGGTGAATTTGTGTAAAATAAGGTCGATTTTACTTAAACTGCAAAATTGGTGATTAAAGAAAATCAGTGTTTATATAAATAGATACAATATCTTACAAGCGTGTGCGCAATAAAGCCTTGCCAATATTGAATTCTGTCTATAAAATCCCAAAGATTTTGCCTAATATAACTACATTCAAAGGGGGTAAGAAATCGTGCAAGATATCTTCGCTTACAATGAAATTATCCAAAAGCTCCGTTGTTTTTTTCAAGAAAAAAGAGGGTTTATAGAAGTTCCAGCCCAGCCGCGTTTATCTATCCTTGCCGCATGTGAAGATCCAGAAACTATTACACAATTCATTTTTAATGGGGTCAATTATCCGCTTCCGCAGACGGGTCAAATGTGGTTAGAAGCAGAGTTACTAAAAAACCCCGGCGTTCCCGGGGTTTTTTGTATAACCACCAGTTATCGCAATGAACCTTTCCCAATCCCAGGCCGACACGACAAAATATTTCCAATGTTTGAGTTTGAGGCAAGCGGGGATATTAATGAGTTGAAAAAGATGGAAGCTGAATTGGTTGAGTATCTAGGATTCCCAGCACCTGTTTCCTTACTCTATAACGATGCTTGTTTACAATATGGTGTGCAAGAGTTAAAAGCAGAACAAGAACTCTTTATGCAACGGGATTATGGCAATGTTGTGAGTTTAGAATACTTTCCACAACATACCCATCCATTCTGGAACATGCATCATAATGCAGATGGTATCTACAATAAAGTCGACGTCATTCTTTACGGTATTGAAACCATTGGCTCAGCACAACGCTCCTCCAATGTTCAAGAAATGCGTGATAACTTCTTTACCCTTTCTGATGGTAATTACTCTAAATTACTTTACAGTGCCTTTGGCGAAGAACGGGTCTTAAAAGAATTGGATGCTTATTTGAACTTACCTATGTTTACTCGATATGGTGGTGGTATCGGAGTAACGCGTTTAGCTAGAGCGATGAAACTGGCAGGTTTACTCAATCCGCCAAAAGCTGATAACGAAAACGAAGCTGCAGCGTAATATTATTGAGCTAAGCCATCCCCTAGGGGATGGCTTTTTTTTACAGGTCTCACAATGTCAAATAAAGCCTTAATTACAGAGCTTTATCAAATTGGTGCTATTCAATTTGGTGAGTTCGTTTTGAAAAGTGGTGAAACGTCACCCTTATACATCAATCTTCGTAAAATCATTTCTTATCCTGAATTATTAGAAAAAGTCGCCCATCTCATTTGGTTGCGCGCTAAAAATTTTTCTGCTGACCTTATCTGTGGTGTGCCTTACACTGCTTTACCTATTGCGACTTGCATTTCACTCAAGCAAAAAATTCCGATGGTCATGCGTCGTAAGGAAAAAAAGGACTATGGAACCAAACAAATGGTTGAAGGTGAATACCGATCAGGACAGTCTTGTTTACTCATTGAAGATATTATCACCACCGGTGGAAGTATTTTAGAAACAGCCGAAGTATTAAAAACAAGTGGCTTGATCATCACCGGCGCCATTGCGTTAATTGACCGCCAACAAGGCGGCATTGCTAATTTAACCGCGCATTTCCCCGCGGAAAGTGTGCTTAAACTTACCGACATTCTCACGACACTCTTAGCAGAAAAAATAGTATCGCCGGTCGAGCGCGCTATCGTGGAAGACTTAATCCAAACAAGATCTGCATCATGACTT
The DNA here is from genome assembly GCA_013816845.1 of Gammaproteobacteria bacterium. Taxonomy (NCBI): domain Bacteria; kingdom Pseudomonadati; phylum Pseudomonadota; class Gammaproteobacteria; species Gammaproteobacteria bacterium. Next base: position 166,763 of record JACDDU010000003.1, on the reverse strand, counting down.
CAACTTTATCTTTTACCGAGCGTGCAACCCTAAGCCAATCGGCGATACTTGCGCGCTTGTTACGTTTAATGGATGAAAAAAAGACGAACTTAGCCTTGTCTGTAGATGTTACTCAAGCCCAACACTTACTTGATCTGGCTGAGATGTTGGGGCCGCATCTCTGCGTACTTAAAACTCACATCGATATTGTTGAAGATTTTACGCCTACCTTGATTGATGACTTGGTGAAACTTGCAGAACGTCATCAATTTTTATTATTCGAAGATCGAAAGTTTGCTGATATCGGCAATACAGTCATGCATCAATACCAAGGCGGCATTTACCGCATTGCTGATTGGGCGCATATAACTAATGCACACATCATTCCCGGTCCCGGCATTATTCAAGGCTTAAGGCAAGTAGGCATGCCACTCGGTCGAGGCCTCTTGCTGATTGCTGAACTGAGTTCCGCTGGCCACTTTATGGATGAAAGTGATCGTGAAAATGCATTACAACTGGCTAAAGCAAACTCGGATTACGTCATGGGATTTGTCACCCAACGCGCTTTATCTGGGGATCCCAAATGGATTAATTTTACGCCGGGCGTGCAGTTAGAAACAGGTAAAGATGCTTTCGGCCAACAATATATAACGCCTGAACTTGCCATTGAAACAAATGGCGCTGATGTGATAATCGTGGGCCGGGGCATCATCAAAGCTAATGATCCTTTCGCCGCCGCCCAAATTTATCGCGAAAGAGGATTTCAAGCTTACCAACGACGCTGTCGCCGCGCTGCCTAATTCACACACAACAACCCTAGTGTCTTCTTTTTAATTTCGGGTACAATAGCCGCCATATCTTTTTGGGGCCAGCGTTAACACGCTTTGCCCCCTCTGTGCATCCAATGTAGTGAACTTAGTGGAGCCCGATTATGGTTGGTCCCGAAACAATGTTTGATCTAAATAATTTACCTGCGCATCTTAATCTTTCCATGGAAGCCTTGGTTGAAGCTGCATTGCTTCGTCAAGAAGGTGAACTTGCTGAAAATCGAGCATTGGTTGTAAAAACAGGAGGGCGCACTGGTCGCTCTCCGAAAGATCGATTCATCGTACGTGATGCCATCACCGAAACTGAGGTTGATTGGAACACGATAAACCAACCAGTATCAGAAGAAGTTTTTGATAAACTTTGGCATAAAGCCTTAACTTATTTAACCGAGCAAGGGATTCCGTTTGTTTCGTATCTTAAAGTGGGTGCTCATGATGAGTATGGCGTCCCCGTTAAAGTCATTACCGAGCTTGCTTGGCATCAACTATTCGCCCATGTGTTATTTATTCACGATGATGAACAGCCCCGCACCAATCAACCTGGTCAATGGACCATCTTAAGTGTACCGAATTTTAAACCCAGTGGCGCAGACGATGGGGTTTACAGTGACGCGGCAGTCATTTTAAATTTTACTAAAAAATGTTTACTGATTTGTGGAACCCACTATGCCGGTGAAATGAAGAAAGGTATGTTTTCTGCCCTCAATTTTCTATTACCTAAATATGATATTTTACCGATGCATTGTGCAGCGAATGCAGATGCTCTTGGCAATACTGCTTTATTTTTTGGTTTATCAGGCACGGGTAAAACTACACTCTCTGCTGACACGAAGCGATTTCTCATTGGTGATGATGAGCATGGCTGGGGAGAATTTGGCGTATTCAATTTCGAAGGGGGTTGTTATGCCAAATGCATCGATCTGTCACAAGAACGTGAACCGTTAATTTGGGATGCGATTCGTTTCGGGACGGTTATTGAAAATGTGATCCTTAATCCAGAAACTAAATTGCCCGATTATACTGATGCATCCTTAACGCAAAATACTCGCGCCGCTTATCCCCGAGAATTTATTCCAAATCGCGTTAAAAGTAATGATGGAAAACAACCCGATGCCGTTATCTTTTTAACGTGTGATTTGTACGGTGTCTTACCTCCCGTTGCACGTCTCTCCCCGGATCAAGCCGCTTATTATTTTTTAAGTGGCTATACTGCGTTAGTCGGCAGTACGGAAATGGGACAAGGTGCGGGTATCAAACCAACTTTTAGTACATGTTTTGGTGCACCCTTTTTTCCTCGACCTGCAGCAGTTTATGCTGAGCTCTTGTTAAAACGATTAGCAGGACACGATAGTCAAGTTTATTTAGTCAACACCGGCTGGACAGGTGGCGCTTCCGGTTTAGGGGGCGAACGTTTTCCCATTCCTGTAACGCGCGCCATCGTGGACGCTATCTTAAACGGAGAAATTAATAATACCCCTTTTGAAAAATTACCTGGTTTCAACCTCGATATTCCCACGTCCTTACCTGGGATCGACACCAAGCTTTTAAATCCGCGTAAAATGTGGGCTGATCCTAAACAACATGACCAACATGCACGTACTTTAATTCAGCAATTCGTCGATAATTTCAAAAAATTTGAAGTAAGTGACGCGATTCGTCATGCAGGACCCAGTTTAGATTAACGGAGAAATAGCCTGAGTCGAACAATCACTCAGGCTCATAGAACAATTTAAATTACTTACTCTTTTTATTAGCGTGGCTTAAGTTTAAAAGTAAGTTAGCGTCCTCATCTTCTGAATTTTCATCGTCGCTACCTAAAGATCTTTTAAAAGAAAATAAACACTGCGGCGATGCGTAAGAAGAAAAATAGCTTTGAAAAATAAGTTCGCTCTCTTTCGCTAATCCAACCAAACCTTGTTTACTTAATTTCTCAATAAAAAGTTTAGCTTCATTTCTTAATGCATCAGAAAGTTGATGGAATTGGGGATGGATTCGAATTTGGTCGGACCTTTCCTTAAGTTGAATAGCAAATGAGGCGTTTGAATCAAGAGATTCGGAATTTAATAAAACGAGATGACTTAAATCAACATCTTTTAAATTAAGCGAGGGAGAAATGGATGAATCCATGACAACTGAGAAAAGACTTTCCTTTAAACTCATATTAACAGAATTATTGTTTGCCCATGTTGTTTTAATAAAGGTAGTCTTATTAAAATTTGCCCCGCTAAGATTAAGATCTTCCATAATATTATTCTCAAACGTACTTCCCACAAAATAAGCGCCACGAAAATTACATACACGGAAATGATTGTTAAAATGAATACCGCACAAATTTGCAAAAGGAGCGCTGACGTTTAAAAACTGGCCCTTTCCAAGAATCAAGCCATTTAAATTAACATAATTATTATATTGTTTATGCGTTAAAATATTTCGTAACAATCGTAAATCTGACAAATTATTATTCGTAAGTCGTTTGTCTAAAGCATCTCCCATAATGAGCAAAGCAGCTTTGAGTTGTTCAACTTGCTGCTTTGTAAGCCATGATGATTTTAAAATTGTTCCTGCTTGTGTTAAATGGTGCGGATTTAATTTTAAAAAATGACCCGTTAATGCATGACATGCTACAACAATGGCATCGTTATTACTCAATACTTTGATCGAATCATCAAGGCCAGGGTAGTCAGGATATTGTTGTAAATACAAAAATCGTTCCGCTGGGCTCGAATTACAAAGTATTTTTAAGAAAAAAGATGGGTCAGAAAAAAGTGAATTAATAAAGTGAAGATAATAATGGTTTGTTATGAGATTCAAGAGATGGGGTACAGATAGCTCAGAAAAGATCGCTAGCAATATTTCGGGCGACATATCACTCAAAGTTAAATTTAAAATAGCATTATTATTATTTTCATCGTAAGGCTGCTGATCAGACTTAGTGCTTTGGTTGAAGGGCATCAATAGTTACCATGTATTATAAAATGCCTTATTATAAAGTACTTAGCTTATGGGATAATTAAGGCTAACTTATCAGTTTGAATTAGGATTAAAAGTGATTAAAGAAAAGTTGAATGAAATTAAAAAGTTAATTCGTCTTCATGAAATAAAATATGCAAGACCGAAAGGGGCTGTCAAATTACTTGCGGCTAGCAAAGGCCAATCCATCGAAAAAATCAGAGAAGCATTTTCGGAAGGGCAACTTTCGTTCGGTGAAAATTATTTGCAAGAAGCTTTGCTAAAAATTAAAAGCTTGAATGAGCCATCTATTGAATGGCATTTTATTGGGGAAGTGCAAAGTAATAAAACAAAAAAAATAGCTACTCATTTTGCGTGGGTAGAAAGCGTTGCGAGCGACGTAATTGCAAAACGATTAAATGAACAGCGACCCTCAAATTTGCCACCGATCAATATTTTAATAGAAGTGAATCTTAATCAGGAAAAATCAAAAGCCGGATTAAGTGAAATTGAAATACGTCCCTTACTTAATTTTTGTTTAAAACTATCACGCTTAAAAGTTCGGGGTCTCATGTCGATACCAGAGCCTGCTTTAGTTTTTTCAAAACAACGTGAACATTTTCATCGTCTATTCGAACTTTTTCAAACGTTACGTCAAGAAGGATTTGCGCTCGACATTTTATCCATGGGCATGTCACAAGATTTTGAAGCGGCAATTGCTGAAGGTTCAACAGAAGTTCGAATTGGTACGGCTATTTTTGGTGAACGAAAAAAATAAATTGATTGATTTCATCTAAAACACTTACAAAGGAGTGAGTTTTTTTAAACCAAGGGAAGGGTGTCGGTAGGCTAATTGTACCATAATCACAAGAGGCCAAATTAGGTTATAACTTAATTATCATTTAACAATAATGACAATAAGGCCGAGCCACCATGATCAAAAAATGTCTAGGAAAGGCAATAGTTTTTTGGTCTCTTTTCTTTTTTTCGCTCACAAGTTACGCATCACCGCCGCAGCCATTAAGTCCCAAGCCAATTAAGGGAATCTATATTACCCAATGGAACTTCGAAAACACTTCATTTTTGCGCAGTTTAATTGGTAAAGCGAAAGCTGCCAAGATCGATACTTTCGTTGTTGACTTAGAAATACCATCCAAGCGTTATCAAGCGAACCTAGAATTACTCCACGATAACCACATTAAGTATGTAGCTCGAATCGTTATGTTTCCAGATGGTGGAACGCCTGCCCATATTAAGGATCCGGCTATTTGGCAAAAAAAATACAAGCTAGTGCAACAAGCTGTCGATTGGGGCGCTCAAGAAATTCAATTGGATTATATTCGTTACAATACCAAGCAAAAACCATCTGCGCAAAATTCACACGACATTCACACTATTATTCAGTGGTACAAGGCGAAACTTGCTGCACAAAAGGTTCCTCTGCAAATCGATGTTTTCGGGGTAACGAGCTTCGGTGAGTCAAAGCACATTGGCCAAAACATTAAACTTTTCTCACAAACTGTCGATGCCATTTGCCCCATGGTTTATCCATCCCACTATGTGCCCTTTGCCGTGCATTTCAACAAACCTTACAACACTGTGTTTGACTCGTTAGATGGTATAAAAAAGCAATTTAACAACCAAGTTCCGATGAAAGTTTATGCTTATATTGAATTATCAAATTATCATTTCCGGATGTCACAAGAAAATACAATGAAATACATTAGTGCTCAATTAAAAGCAGTTGAAGCAGCCGGAGCTGATGGGTGGTATGCATGGAGTCCTCATAATCGTTATGACAATTTATTTAAATTGTTACAAAGTCGATAAAAGCTTTAGCGTTAATTCACGGTTCCACTTGCACTGCACTTTACCCCTTTTACCCAAAAGGGGTTTTTTTTAATTTAGCCCCACAATCTGCTAAGATGACCAAAATTTTTCGTACAAAGGGAAATGATGGCTTCTTATACCATTGCAATGATCGGTGCTGGCAACATGGGTGGTAGTCTCGTGGCAGGCTTAATCAACCATGGCATCGCACCCCACAATATTTGGGTTAGTGATGTTAATGAGGAAAAATTATCCTCACTTCATCAACAATATAACGTCCATATTACGATCGATAACGAAAAAGCCATTAAGGCCGCAGAAGTTATCATTTTTGCTATCAAGCCACAGTTTTTTAAACAAATATTGCTAAGTCTTGCCCCCATCCTTTGTGCACGCCGCCCTTTAATTATTTCCATTGCTGCCGGCATTCGAACAGAAAGTATGCATCATTGGTTAGATGCAAACCTTTCTATTATTCGTGCCATGCCCAATACGCCTGCTTTGATTGGTGCAGGGGCTACCGCGTTGTATGCTGATGCAAACGTGAATGAAGTCGATAAACAACGCGCAAGTGAAATTATGGGTGCGGTTGGTTTAGTGCTTTGGGTCCAGCAAGAAAAACTTATGGATGTTGTCACGGCATTATCGGGCAGCGGACCTGCTTATTTCTTTCAAATGATGGAGAGTTTACAAAATGCAGCAGTCCAGTTAGGTTTGTCAGAAGAAACAGCTAAGCTTTTAACGCTGCAGACCGGCATGGGTGCGATAAAAATGGCCATGGAAAGTGGTCAATCTTTAAATGAATTATGCAAAGCGGTAACTTCACCCGGCGGCACAACAGAACAAGCGTTAGCCGTTTTACAAGAAGCTGATTTATCAACTGTGTTCAGCAAAGCATTACAAGCTGCAAAAAAACGTTCAGAAGAATTAGCAGATCAACTAGGAGCTTAAGTTATGTCGGAATCACTCAATGGGGCTTTAGTCTTTTTAATTAATACGCTTTTTGATTTATATATTTTTATTTTAGTCATCCGTATTATTTTAGTGTACACGGGTGCGAATTACTTCAGCCCTCTTGTCCAGTTCGTTGTGAAGTTTACCAATGGCTTAGTCAAGCCAATGCGTCGAGTTTTGCCGAACGTGGGTCGTTTTGAATTGGCGACCATCGTCATTATTCTATTGCTTGAAACTTTAAAATTTGTCTTACTCATTTTATTGTTAGGCAGAACACCCGTTGCTTCTGGATTAATTTTTTTAGTGTTGGGTGATACGATCAAACTTATTATTCTTACTTTTTTTTATGCCATTATTTTGCAAGCCATTCTTTCTTGGGTCCAACCTCGGTCCCCCATTAACGCTTTATTAGCGCAACTCACCTCGCCTTTAATTCGACCTTTACAACGAGTCATCCCGCCCGTTGCAGGCGTTGACATTTCGCCCATCCCCGCTCTTATTATCTTGCAATTACTCATTATTTTATTAGTGAATCCCTTAATGTCTGCAGGCTTTAATGCGGCTTCTTTTTAGGATGAACCGGGATGCAAATAGTTTTAGCGAGTGCGAATGAGGGAAAGATAAGAGAATTTAAAACACTCTTAACCCCTTTAAAAATCGACATTATTCCGCAAAGTCAATTTAACATCCAAAGTGCTGAAGAAACAGGATCCACTTTTATCGAAAATGCGATTCTTAAAGCACGACATGCTACCGAACAAAGTCAATTACCGGCGCTTGCTGATGATTCTGGATTAATCATTCCCGCACTCGCCGGACGTCCAGGCATTTATTCTGCTCGTTATGCAGGTCCCGAGGCGAACGCAAAAGACAACATGAGCAAAATATTGCAAGAATTGAGCTTTATTCCCGATGGGGATCGTTACGCTTATTTTTATTGCGTCTTAGTATTAATGCTATCATTTGATGATCCAGCACCGATAGTTTGCGAAGGATACTTTGAAGGTTCCATTTTAACCGAACCTTGTGGAACAGAAGGCTTCGGCTACGATCCCATATTTTTTGTTCCTTCTAAAAATTGCGCTGCTGCTGAACTTGCTCCTGCTGAAAAAAATAAAATTAGCCATCGCGCGATGGCGCTCCATTATCTTTTGCAACGGATCAAAACACTATGACAGATGCTTTAGCTGTAACCCATTTGCAAAAAATTTATAGCAATGGTGTTACCGCACTTAAAGGAATTAACTTTACCGTCAAAGAAGGCGATTTTTTTGCGCTGCTCGGGCAAAATGGCGCTGGAAAATCGACAACCATCGGCATTATCTGCTCTTTAATTACTAAGACCCAAGGCAAAATTAAAATCTTTGGATATGATCTTGATACGCAAACACATCAGGCAAAAGCATTGATCGGAGTCGTACCTCAAGAAATGAACTTTAGCTTGTTTGAAAAAATTTCTGATATTCTCATTAATCAAGCAGGTTATTATGGCATTCCAGCCCATGTCGCAACCCAACGTATGGAAACTTATCTCAAAGAAATGGGGATTTGGGAAAAGCGTAATACCCAAGCTTTTCGTCTCTCTGGTGGAATGAAACGCCGTTTAATGATTGCTCGTGCCCTCATGAGCGAACCTAAACTTTTAATTCTTGATGAACCTACTGCGGGTGTCGACATTGAATTACGTCACACCTTATGGCGCTTTTTAACCAAGCGTAATCAAGAAGGTACTACCATCATTTTAACCACTCATTACTTAGAAGAAGCTGAACATTTATGTAAAAACGTGGCGATCATTGATCGTGGCGAAATTATTGAAAATACCAACATGAAGGTTTTGATTAACCGCTTAAATGTACAAACTATTATTCTTGAACTGGATAATGCGCTAGCAGCATTGCCAAAATTAGTTGGATTTGTTTTACATCCTATTGATGAAACAACATTGGAAGTGGAGTTACATCGTGGCCAAACGCTCAATGAATTATTCACTCAACTCTCTACAGCTTCCATTCCTATCATTGGTATGCGGAATAAAACCAATCGTTTAGAAGAATTGTTTATGGATCTCATACTGGATAATAATAAATAGGAGTTTTATGCAGCATATTGGTTTTTATCCTGTCTTGATTGCTTTACAAACGCTTGTCAGTAAAGAAATTTGGCGGTTTATGCGGATTTGGTCGCAAACCCTGTTGCCGCCTGCGATTACGATGGCTTTATACTTTATCATTTTTGGTAAATTTATCGGTTCCCAAATTAAAGATATTCATGGTTTTACCTATATTCAGTACATCGTTCCCGGTTTAATAATGATGTCAATCATGACCAATGCTTATGCGAATACAGCTTCTTCTTTCTTTTTATCCAAATTTAATAAGAGCATAGAAGAAATGTTAGTCGCCCCCATGCCAAACTGGGTCATGCTTGCGGGTTTTATTTTAGGGGGGACCATTCGTGGCTTGCTAGTTGGTGCAATCGTGACTTTAATTTCACTTCTCTTCACGAATGTTCCTGTGCATAATTTTATGATTGTTATTTCTATGGCTTTATTAGTCGCCATGATTTTTTCTTTAGGCGGTTTTATCAATGCCATTTATGCTAAACGTTTTGATGATATTTCCTTTATCCCAACATTTGTCTTAACCCCACTCACTTACCTTGGTGGTGTTTTTTACTCGCTGCAACAATTACCGCCCATTTGGCGCACTTTTTCTTTATTCAATCCCATTCTAAATATGGTTGATACTTTTCGTTTTGGCTTATTAGGGATCTCCGACATCAATATTTATTTTGGATTCATTTTAGTTATTGCGTTCAACGTCGTTCTCTTTATTTGGGCTTGGCAGCTATTAGAAAAAGGCGTTGGCATAAAAGCTTAGATTAGTTTACAAATGCAGCTTGTCCCATTACCCTTTTCGTAACCGTGTCAGAAATAAGGAACATTTATGTTAAAACAAATTGCTGCCTTGGTTTTGTTAAGTACCTTGATTGTGTTTGCGATGAATTATGCGCAGCAAGCTGTACAATGGCTGATGGACGCCCATAATTGGGTTGCACAAGTTTTAACGGATGTCTTTACGGTCGGCCAAGCGGGCAATATAGCTCGTGGGTTACTTGCGATTTTAGCGATACCCGTTCTTATCGCTCTCGTTCCCACTTTAATTTACTGGGCCGTGCGTCGACACTGGTTTCCCTATTTTCTTGAAATTGTTTGGGTTGTTTGGCTAGTCCAAGCCGGTGCTTTATTAATGTCACAGGCTTAAAAAACTTACCGCTCTACCACCGCGTTTTTACAGGATGCTCGAAAATTTATAAAAACGTGGTGGAGAAAGAAGAGTAAATCGTTTTAACCTTATCAAATCCAATATGTCGTTTTCACCATGATTTTCGACGTCATCGCCATGGCTTTCTTCACGGCATCCGGCAATATCTTCGCCCCGGACAGAATCGCATCTTGGCGGTGTTGATTCTCATCCTGCTCCATCTGTTGAACAATGCAATAACTCTTGGCATCCAACGTCTTCAGCTGTGCCCCATGTTTTTGTAAATGGCTTACCACCTGTTGTTCAGTCTCTGCAACAAAACCTAAACTCCACGCATCACCCATCAAGCCTGCGAAGATCCCAATACCAAAGGATCCTGCGTACCAAAAAGGATTGAGATAACTTGTATGGCTGCCAAGTTCTTCAATGCGTTGTGAGCACCAGGCCAAATGATCACCTTCTTCCATTGCCGCATGCTGTAATTGCTGGGCTAGCTTTGGATTTTTGGAAACCAAGGATTGCCCGTGATATAAGGCTTGAGCGCAAATTTCACCCGCATGGTTGATGCGCATGAGCGAAGCCGCTTCTTTGCGGGATAGATCAGTTAGCGCTGAATCCGGCATGTTTTCAGCAGGATAGGGTTTACCTGTCGTTTCCACATTGTTGCTTAAAGCACGGAGCACTTGATCAACATGTAAGCAAAGCTTATCGATCAGAGAAAATTGTTTTTTCATTGTCATGGCCAGATTTTATCGAAATCCATTCCCAAAGGCCAAAAATAAAAATAAACTTGCGCCCCATGAATACTTTTAAATCGAAACTCGTCAGAAAACATAAAGATTTCCCAGCGCGGGTCATGCAAATGAGCACCCCGCATGGTGATGTACTCACGCCCGCATTTATGCCCGTTGGCACGCGCGCTATGCTTAATTACCTTACCCCACAAGATTTAGCCCAAAATGGTAGTGAAATAATTTTAGGGGGCAACACGTATCATATGCTTTGCACACCGGGCTTGGAGGTTATTGAAAAAGTAGGCGGCATGCACCGGTTTATGGGTTGGCCCAAGTCAATGCTAACTGACAGTGGAGGCTTCCAAGTCTTTAGCTTGGCTAAAAAAGGCAGCATCTGTGTTATTGATGAAGAAGGGGCACATTTTAAACATCCGGTAACGGGTAAAATTTTACACCTTACCCCAAAAAGTTCGATCCATGCCCAAAAAATTATTGGCGCTGATATCATTATGGCCTTTGATGAATGTACGCCTGAAATCGGCGGAAGAGAACGTGCCTTGGCCGCTTTAGCACGCACGCACCGTTGGTTAACAGCTTCTATTGAAGAGCATCAAGCCCACCCATGCACGCCGTACGGTCACCGCCAAGCTTTATTTGGCATCATTCAGGGAGGCAGTTTTCGTGACTTGCGTGAAATCAGCACCGAATTTATTTTGAACCAACCCTTGGATGGCATTGCCATTGGGGGCGAAGTCATTGGTTTTGATATGGCAAAAACGGTTGAAATTCTTGATTGGGTCGTACCCGCTTTGCCACAAGAAAAGATTCGCTACACGATGGGCGTTGGGCTCAATCCACAAGATTTACTCGATGTCGTCAAAGGGGGCGTGGATGTCTTTGATTGTGTCGCCCCCACCCGAAATGCGCGGCATGGTACTTTATACTGCGGTCAAATTGTCAGCGATGGCAATTGGCTTAAATTTACGAATGGTGAAAGTCCTGCACATATTCATATTAAGAAAGCATGTTACGCGTGCGATGAGACACCGATCTTGCAAGGATGCACTTGTTACACTTGCCAACATTTTTCCCGCGCATACTTACATTATTTATTCAAACAAGGCTTGATTGCGTATTTTCATCTCTCTGCTATTCATAATATTCATGTAATGCAAGCAACTTGTCACGCCATGCGCGCGCATATTCTAGCCAATAGCGAAATGAATGAAGGTGGTGTAGCATAAAAAAAATCTTAAGGAAAAGATAATGCTCATAGCACAGACGCTACAAGCAGATTTGGAAATGTTTTTTAGAATTATATTTGCCTGTTTTCTCGGGGCTTTAATTGGTTGGGAACGGGAACGTCACCGAAATATTGTGTCTGCCGGCATTCGAACTTATGGGGCAATTTCTCTTGGTTCGTGTGCATTTGGTATTGTCGGACTCTATCTAACGGAAGGCGATCCTTCTCGAGTAGCAGCGCAAGTTGTCAGTGGTATTGGGTTTTTAGGCGGCGGCATCATCTTTCGCCAAGGTGATTATGTAACAGGCCTCACCACAGCTGCAACATTGTGGGCAACGGCCGCGGTAGGTCTTGCAGTTTCTGTTGGCTTATATTTAACTGCTGTTTTTACTGCCGTGTTAATTTTTTTATTACTTTATTTACCACGACTCACCTGGTGGAAAAAGATTTCTTCCAAATATTCTCACTAAATTTAATATTTCGTTAAGTTTTATTTCTTATCCTCAATACTTCATTTAAATGGAGCTGGGATGATGACAAAAAAAGAAGAATGGTTGAAAGAATTAAAGCACCTTGAAAAACGGATTGATCTTCTTAACATGGATACGGATCAAATTGCTATCTTAACCGAACAAAAGAAAAGTATTTATGATCGAGTTTTAATTTTTACCCCTCATCTGTATCCTGAAATAAACCATGACTTAACCGCGTTAAAAGCAAAAGTGGCTTTATACGAACATGAGTTCAAACCGATGCATCGACCTGCTTCTCATTACGATCTACCCTTGTTTAAAAGATCAAGTCCTGAGACAAATCCTCATTGCAAAATGGCACCGACTTCACCTGGCTTAGGTAAAAAATAACGTAAAACTTCCCCTGATTTATCGGGGGAAGTTTTTTTTCTTTTAGAGGCAGTCAGATTTAAGAGATTGCAACATCTTGGATTAACGTTTGCAATTCTCCAGCTTCATACATTTCAGCAATAATATCGCTACCGCCAATGAATTCACCCTTAATGTAGAGTTGAGGAATAGTAGGCCAGTTGGAATAAACTTTGATCCCTTGGCGGATTTCATCATCTTGTAACACATCAATAGTTGCAAAAGGTGCACCGCAAGATTTTAAAATATTAACCGCGCGCGCCGAAAACCCACATAACGGCATTTCCGCATTGCCTTTCATGAAAAGAACAATCGAATGATTTTCAATCTGTTGTTTTATTCTTTCTTGACCACTCATAACATTCTCCACATCAAAATTATAATAATCCGAGTTGTAATTTAGCTTCATCCGTCATCCGGTCTCGATCCCAAGGTGGATCAAATACTAAATCAATTTGCACGGTATTAACCGTATCAAGACGCTTTATTTTTTCTTCAATTTCTTGAACTAAAACTGGGCCCATCCCGCAACCCGGCGCAGTCAGGGTCATTTGAATGAGAATGTCATGGTTACCCTTTTCAACTTGTGTCACTTCACATTGATACACTAAACCAAGATCAACAATATTGACTGGAATTTCAGGATCAAAGCATGTACGTAAATGTGCCCATACTTTATCTTCTAAACTTCCTTCCATTTCATCCACATCAGGTTCGGTTAGAACCACTAACCCAATTGCATCGCCCTCGCTGCCCGCCAAACGCACAAGATTACCATTTACATAAAGCGTATAAGCATTGCCCAAGGCCTGCGTTACATGAACTTGCGTACCTTGCACCAAAGTCACTTTGACGCCAGTAGGAATTAAGACTGCTTCGACATCGCGTTTTACTTCTATGGTAGTTTGACGATGCATAATTAATCCCCCAAATAAAAACTTTCACCACATCCACAGCGCTCGCCTTCATTGGGATTGGTAAAAGTGAGACGTTTTTGTTTTAAACCGGACTTATCATCTTCAACGTAATCAATGATGAGGTGATGAAATACAGATAACCATTTTGGATCGATAAATAAAACGAGACCTTCTTCGATTTTAATCACGACATCGTCCGGTAAAGCTTCTGTCACAATGGAAGGAGCATAGGAAAAACCAGAACAGCCTGTTTTTTTAATCGTAAGACGTAAACCGGCACCTTGTTCTTGCTGCACTTTGGCTTGGATATATTTACAAGCTGCCGCTTTTACCATAATTTCTAATGTTTGATCCATACCCCCTCCTATTCTGTACTGACCGGTTGCGATTCATTTTTTAACGCAGCATTTAAAGTATGCCAAGCAAGCGTTGCGCATTTAACCCGAACAGGATACGCCGCAACACCTGCTAAGACCGCTAACTTACCGATAGACGTTTCAGGCTCTATCCCTTGCGTCACGAGTTCATGAAAATGAGTAAAAAGTTGGTCAATGGCTGCGAGTTCTTTTCCTTTGATGGCTTCAGTCATTAAGGAAGCTGAGGCCATGGAAATAGCGCACCCCGCGCCTTCAAAACGAACATCTTCTACTAAACCTTCTTTTTCCAAAACATAAATCATTAATTTGTCACCACATAAAGGGTTATGCCCAGCTTGCCGATGGTTAGCAAGAGCAAGTGTCCCGAAGTTACGCGGTGATTTGCCATGGTCGATAATCATCTCTTGATAAAGTTCTCGTAACGACATCAGCTAAATAACCTCTTCGCAACCAAAATGGCTTCAACTAGAGCATCAATTTCATTTTCATTGTTATACAAACCTAATGAAGCTCGGATCGTGGCAGGCACTTGTAAATACTGCATGAGCGGCATGGCACAATGATGCGATGCACGCACTGCAATACCTTCGTCATCCAAAATGGTGCCAACATCGTGAGGATGAATGCCCTCTATAACAAAGGAGATGACGCCCATTTTTTCTTTTGCAGTGCCAATGATTTTTAAACCTGGGATCGTATTGAGACGCGCAGTTGCATAATGCAATAGGGCTTGCTCATGGTGATAAATTTCCTGCATACCAATCTGTTGGACATAATCAATGGCAGCACCCAAACCGACGACACTGGCTAAGTCTTGTGTTCCCGCTTCAAAGCGTTGCGGCGGCTTAGCAAAGGTGACGTGATCGAATGCCACAGTTTCTATCATGTCACCGCCGCCTTGATAGGGCGGTAATTTGGCAAGCCATGATGCTTTCCCATATAAAACCCCAGCACCAGTTGGTCCATAAAGTTTATGGCCAGAAAAAATATAAAAATCACAATCAATATCGCTTACATCAACGGGGAGATGCGGGACAGCTTGCGCACCATCAATGATAATGGGCACATCATGTTGATGCGCAATCGTTGTTAATTCCTTAACAGGATTAATAATCCCTAATGCATTTGAAGCATGGGCCAAGCTCACCAGTTTCGTGCGCGCTGAAAATAATTTTTTGTAGGCTTCGATATCTAAGCTGCCGTCTGGCAAAAGCGGGGTGACTCGAATATGAATGCCTAATTTTTTTTGTAAAAAATACCAAGGAACAATATTGGCATGATGTTCCATTACACTTAATATAATTTCATCACCCGATTGTAAATAATGTTCACCTAAGGTTGTTGCTAATAAATTAAAAGCTTCCGTTGTACCGCGCACAAACACAATTTCGTCAGCATATTGTGCATGAATTAAAGTTTTTACTTTGCTTCGTACTTGCTCATAAAGATGGGTCGCGCGTTCACTGAGTTCGTAAATGCCACGATGAATGTTGGCGTAATCATGGGAATAAAAAAAACTGATTGCATCGATGACTTGTTGAGGTTTTTGCGCAGATGAAGCGCTATCTAAATAAATAAGCGGTTTGCCACGATTCGTTTGGCGCAAAATAGGAAAATCATTGCGTAAGGACGCAAAATAGTGATCCAGGGGTGCATTAGGCTTCACTCGAATCGTTTTCATTTTGGCACCATTTTTTTAGATACGTTTTAACTAAAATATTTTCAATCGTATTAAAAACTTCTTCACTGAAACCTTTTAATAAGGTGTGAATCGCCGCGTCTTTCGATAATCCTCGCGCGCGTAAATAGAAAATTGCAGCTTCATCAAGCTCGCCTATCGTTGCGCCATGGTTGCACTGCACATCATCGGCATAAATTTCTAACTCGGGCTTAGAATTCATTTCTGCGCGATTATTGAGTAAGAGATTATGATTGGTTTGCTCGGCTTTAATCTTTTTAATGTCTTTGGCAATCAATAAACGTCCGTTAAACACGCCACGGTTCTGCGCATACAAAACACCTTTGTAAAACATACTACTTTGCGTATGCGATGCGTGATGCAAAATTTCTAAGTGTTGATCGACATATTGATCAGGGTGATGTAATTGATAAAAACCAAATGCTTTTGCTAATGCTCCTTCACCCTGTAAATCAATTACGACATCATCGCGAGAAAAATGTGCGCCATTAGTAAAATTATAGTAAGAACACATGCTGGCTTTACTTTGATGAATGTAGGTATAAGCAATATGAATGGCTGCAGCATTTTCATGCTGTAATTTGTAATAATTTATCGTTGACCCTTCCTCTAAATAAATATGCGTCGCATTATTTTGTACCGTTAATGATTCAATGCTCGAATGATACGTTTCTAAAAATTCCAAGTGTGCATTTTTATCCACGACAATGAGATGGTGCAGTGCGATTTTAGTTTCCGCCAGGCACACAGAAGATAAAAGTTGAATAGGAAGCGCCACTTTACAATTCGCTGGAATATATAAAAACAAACCATCTTCAAAAGAAGCTGCATTTAAATTAGCTAAGGGAAAACGTTTTGCATCTTTTGCATCTAATGTTTTTTCTAAATAAGGTTTAATCAAAATTTCGTGATTTTGCAAAGCTTCACGAATTGAGCAAACAATAATAGAATCAGGTGCGGGTAGGGGCTGAAAATAACCATTTACAAAGGATACATTGATACTGTCATCCAGCACTGCGTCCGATTTTTGTATCGCAGGATGAATAGATTTGGCCGATGCTAATTGCAAAGCTTCACGAATATTAAGATCAACATACTTCCAACGTTCATCTTGACGCGTTGGCAATCCATGTTGCAAAAAAGCTTGCCAATGCGCATCGCGCTTTTGATTCATCCATAACGGCACATCCTTTAAGGGCAAAGGTGCAAGTAAAGAGGGTTGGGGAAGCACGGTTGCGGCTTTAATCATAGTCTTGCTTCACTCTTGATCCAGCCATAACCTTTTGCTTCTAACATAAGCGCTAAGCTTTTATCACCCGACTTTAAAATAAGTCCATCACACATAACGTGCACAACATCTGGGACAATATAATCTAACAAACGTTGATAATGGGTGACCGCTAAAATGCTCCGCTTGCCATCGCGCAAACTGTTGACACAAGCTGCGACGCGCTGCAAAGCATCAATATCAAGACCGGAATCGGTTTCATCGAGAATCAAAAAGTTGGGTTCGAGCGTTAGCATTTGTAAAACTTCATTTCGTTTTTTTTCACCGCCGGAAAAGCCTTCGTTCAACGCACGTTGTAAAAAAGTATTATCGAGCCCTACGGCTTTAATTTTTTCTTTAATCATCAAAAGAAAATCAGCTGCATCTAAGGGAGGTAGATTTTTTTGTTTACGTATACTATTTAAAGCAGTTCGTAAAAAATAGGTATTATTAACGCCGGGAATTTCTGCGGGATATTGGAAAGCTAAAAATAAACCCAAATTAGCTCGTGCTTCAGGCGTCAAGGTGAGCAAATCAATCCCATTAAATTCGACCGTCCCCGCAGTGACTTGATAATCTTCCCGGCCCGCAAGTACATTGGCAAGCGTACTTTTGCCTGATCCATTGGGTCCCATGATGGCATGCACTTCGCCTGGGCGAATTGTTAAATTCACGCCCCGCAAAATTTCTTTTGCACTACGATTTTGATCGCAGATGCTGACGCAAAGATTTTCTATCACTAACATACTAATTAACCTTCGTTGTAATAATTATATAATTCTAACCAATCCCACCTTCTAAACTAACTTCCAATAGCTTTTGTGCTTCAACAGCAAACTCCATCGGCAATTCTTTAAATACTTGTTTACAAAATCCATTGACGATCATCGAAATGGCATCTTCTGTCGTCAAACCACGTTGGCGACAATAAAATAATTGTTCTTCACCAATTTTTGAAGTTGATGCTTCATGCTCGACGCGTGCGCTTTTATTTTTAACTTCGATGTAAGGAAAAGTATGGGCGCCACATTGTTCGCTTAACAATAGAGAATCACACTGGGTGTAATTACGCGCACCTTGGGCAGTTGGCATCATGCGCACTAATCCCCGATACGTATTTTGGCCAAACCCTGCAGAGATACCTTTTGAGATAATGGTGCTACGCGTATTTTTACCGATATGAATCATTTTTGTTCCCGTATCAGCTTGCTGATAATGGTTGGTTAAAGCCACGGAATAAAATTCGCCGACCGAGTCATCACCTTGCATTACAACACTTGGATATTTCCAAGTAATCGCAGAACCCGTTTCAATTTGGGTCCATGAAATTTTAGAGCGCGCACCCCGACAATGACCGCGTTTCGTCACAAAATTATAAATACCCCCGCGGCCCTCTTCGTCGCCGGGATACCAATTTTGCACAGTTGAATATTTGATTTGTGCATCTTCCAAAGCAATTAATTCAACGACCGCTGCGTGTAATTGATTTTCATCTCGTTGCGGTGCCGTGCATCCTTCGAGATAACTGACATGACTACCGACATCAGCGACAATTAAAGTACGTTCGAATTGACCTGTTTTTGCAGCATTAATACGAAAGTAGGTCGATAACTCCATAGGGCAACGGACGCCTTTCGGAATATACACAAAGGAGCCGTCACTAAAGACTGCTGCATTTAAAGCAGCAAAAAAATTATCACGATAAGGAACGACTGTCCCTAAATACTGTTTGATGAGTTCGGGATGATTTTGTACGGCCTCTGAAAAGGAGCAAAAAATGACGCCCGCTTCGGCGAGCTTGGCTTTGAAGGTAGTTGCAACAGAAATACTATCAAATACAGCATCAACTGCCACACCCGCCAAAATACTTTGTTCGTGAAGTGGAATACCTAACTTGTTATACGTTTCTAATAACTTTGGATCCACTTCATCTAAACTTTTTGGTCCATCTTTATTTGATTTAGGTGAAGAATAATAAATCATATCTTGATAATCGATGGGTGGATGATGGAGATGCGCCCAAGTCGGCGGGCTTAACGTCAACCAATGTTCAAACGCTTTTAATCGCCAAGCCAATAAAAATTCTGGTTCATTTTTTTTTGCAGAAATGAGACGCACGACATCCGCCGTTAATCCAGGCGGAATCGTATCTGAATCAATCGCTGTTACAAAACCATAGCGATAATTTTTTTGGACGACTTCTTTGATCAGTTTATTTGACATCGATCAATCCCGACATTGACAAGGGTTTTAATAAATCAAGCAACGTAAAACGATGTAATAAGGCTTGCACTAAGCCATTTATTTTTTGCCAGTTTTCACGCATCAGGCAAACCGAATGCAATGTGCAATCATGATGCTGACTGCATTCGCTTTTAATGAGTCGGCCTTCCATGATCGTGATCACTTGCGCCACGGTAATTTCACCCGGCGGTCGCGCTAAATGATAGCCACCAATACTACCGCGCACGGAAAGTACAATGTCACCTTCAGCAAGCATTTTCAAAATCTTACTAACCGTTGGTGCATTTAAATTCAGTGCTTGTGCGATTTGAGATGCACTCAAGGTAGCAACAGGCGCGATCGACATGTGCCCCATAATCAATAAGGCATAGTCTGTTAATTTACTAATACGAAGCATGGGTGGTTGTTATATTTTATAATTTGGCGATACAGTACCATATTTGTCCTAATTGAAGCAAGCGAACCGAGTCTAGCTTCAGGACCTCTATGCAATTTGGCTGTAAAAAGAGTAAATTAACGAAAACATTAGCCCACGGAGCATGGTCGCGATGCAGTATAACAAGCTTGGTAAAGCTGGAATACGTTTAAGTGAAATTTCTTATGGCTCTTGGATTACCTTCGGCAAACAAATTGGGTTAAATGAAATTAAAGAATTAATGCATATTGCAGTCGACCATGGCATTAATTTTTTTGATAATGCTGAAGGGTACGCCCATGGCGAAGCAGAAATTCTAATGGGGAAAGCCCTGAAAGAATTTCGTCGGGAAGACTTGGTAGTTTCAACTAAAATTTTCTGGGGAGGTAATGGACCCAACGACACCGGTCTTTCGCGCAAACATTTGATTGAAGGCACTAAAAATTCACTTAAACGCTTGCAGCTTGATTATGTGGATTTACTATTTTGCCACCGTCCTGATCCCAATACACCCATTGAAGAAACCGTTCTTGCTTTAGATTACCTAGTCCGCGAAGGTTTAGTGTTTTATTGGGGAACATCAATGTGGAGCGCTGAGCACATAGAAACGGCGATTCAAACTGCAAAGGCGTTACACTGCATCGAACCGACCATGGAGCAACCACGCTACAATTTATTGGTGCGCGAACACATGGAAGCGGATTTGTTGCCAGTTTTTAAAAGATATGACATTGGCACCACCATTTGGAGCCCACTTGCTTCAGGGATTTTATCGGGTAAATATAATCAAGGTATTCCTTCTGATAGTCGACTTGCCAAAGAAAGCTGGCTCGTGCCGGAAAACTTCATGCAAATTATTGATAAAACCAAAGCCCTCACCAACCTTGCCCAGGAATTAAATTGCACCTTGTCCCAACTGGCTATTGCATGGTGTTTAAAAAATCCTTATGTTAGCTCAGTCATTACAGGCGCTACGAAAAAAGAGCAATTACTGGAAAACTTGGGCGCAATCGATGTGAAAGCCCAGCTGACGCCTGAAATCATTAAAAAAATTAATACCATTGTAGAATAAAATTCATGTTAGCAAATGCATCAGCAGCAAAATTGATCATCGAAGATCTAGAACTCCATGTTTATTTAGGATGGTCCCAACTCGAACGTGAAGATCCGCAAACTGTTTTATTAGGCATGCACATAACTTTTCATGAACC
This sequence comes from Gammaproteobacteria bacterium, assembly GCA_013816845.1. NCBI lineage: Bacteria > Pseudomonadati > Pseudomonadota > Gammaproteobacteria > Gammaproteobacteria bacterium. The sequence goes on along the minus strand of JACDDU010000003.1, from coordinate 145,970 downwards.
GCCTCGCGCTTGTCTTACAGATCATTTAGAAAATACGATTTGTTATGCAACTTTAGTGCAACAATTGCGAACAAAGTTAAAAGGACAATTTTTTAATTTGATTGAGCACTTGGCCAAATTTATTTATGACCATGTCCGTGAGACGGTGCTTGTAGCAAGCAATATCATGGTCCGCATTAAAAAGCATCCGAAAATTCCAGGGCTTGCCGGTTTTGTTGCTTTTGAATATTACGGAGATACAAAATAAATGGTGATTTTGGGCTTAGGTTCGAATGTCGGGGATCGACTGAGCCATTTACGCAAAGCACTGCGTGCCATTCGTGAAGAAAAAGATTTAACCGTTCAACAAGTTTCTCCGCTTTACTTATCTGATGCCTTACTTCCTGACCATGCACCCTCTGACTGGGATAGGCCGCATCTCAATTTTGCGATTCGGTGTGAAACCCCACTCGAACCGCTTGCCTTATTGCACATTTTAAAAAATATTGAATGGTCAATCGGTCGAAAACCTGAAGTTCGTCATTGGGGACCGCGCATTCTTGATATTGATATTCTTGCTTGGGAAGACTTTACACTCGCAAGCGAAGCACTGACTGTTCCGCATATGAATTTAATTGAGCGGCCATTTGCTTTGTGGCCACTTGCCGATATTGCTCCGCTCTGGCGATTTCCCTTGTCTGGTCCTTATCAGGGCAAAACTGCAGCGGAATTAGTAGAAAAATGGGGTTCGCGATTTACCCGCGAAGCACCGTTACGAACCGTGCAGTTAAATCAGCGTCTCGAAAATCCTCAATTAATGGGCATTCTTAATGTGACGCCTGATTCTTTTTCCGACGGTGGCCAATTCGTGCAAGTTGACGTCGCCGTTCAACATGCATTAGAACTGGTCAAAGCAGGTGCTGAAATAATTGATATAGGTGCTGAATCCACTTCCCCCCGCGCACAAGCGTTAACCGCGCAAGAAGAATGGACACGTTTAGAGCCTGTTTTAAAAGCAATTGCACTGATAAAAAAAGATTTTTTATTGCCGCCACTCATTAGCATCGATACCCGGCATGCCGAAGTTGCTGAAAAAGCGCTCGCCTATTCAATTGACTGGATCAACGATGTAAGTGGACTCGATCATGTGCGCATGCGGGAAATTGTGCGTGAAGCCAAGATAACATGCGTGATCATGCATCACCTCATGCTCCCAGAGCGTCGTGACTGCGTTCTGCCCCGTGATCAAGACCCAATCCAGGCATTGCTCGCCTGGGGACAACAGCGTCTTGCGTTGCTGCTTGAGTTCGGCTTAACACAAGACCAACTTATTTTTGATCCTGGCATTGGTTTTGGTAAAATGGCAGAGCAATCTTTGGAAGTTATCAAACACATTCCTGCTTTCAAACAACTCGGCACTAAAATTTTAATCGGCCACTCACGCAAAACTTTCCTTTCACTTTTCTCCAAAGAACCTTTCGCAAACCGCGACATCGAAACTGCCACCCTTTCGCTCTATCTCGCTCAACAAGGCGTGGATTACCTTCGTATCCATCAACCCGAAACAACAGCAAGAGCCTTAAAAGTGATGGATTTGATGGGTGGGGAAAACTAAAGTGCAGGGTAAAGGCTTTGGGGTTAGAAAATATTTTACCCATGAGCTAGGATCGTTCTGATTTTCTCACTCGACATTGTGACACCGTGTGAAAGGAGCCAAAAATAACAACGAGATCTTCTTTTGTCACAATCTGACAAACTGCTTCATACGCTTCTTTCACTTCAGCAAAATAATGCACCTGTGCGATCCCTGCTTCAGCAAATGCTTGTTGCAACTGCGTAAGAGGAGCTGCACGAACAACCGAGAGCGGGGCAACATACCATTCATCAATGCTGGATTTTAACGCTTTCACACTACCCGCGATGTCTTTATCGGCAAGCATGGAAAAAACCGCAAACGTTTTACCGGTTTTTTTTGTTAATCGCAAGGTATGTGCAAGCAAGGCACAAGCCTCAGGATTGTGGGCAACATCTTGCATTTCTCGCCAAATGTGTTGAACCCATTCTTGTCTTGCGGGTAAGTCAATCCTTTTGAGGCCAGTGTGAATGGCCGATTCAGGAACAGGGAGTTGGGATTGCAGCACTGTGGTTGCCATTATCGCTGTAGCTAAATTGGGTAAGTAAAAACCGTTGTAAGGTAAATTTTCAAAAAAATGATGCGTGCTCTTCCAGCTCCAGACCGATCGATCTTCTTTAACAAAAAAATCTCGATTAAATCCAAAAAAAGGTGTTGATAACGCTTCCACTTGCTGTAAAAGGCTGGCCGGGGGATTAGGGTCTCCACAAATGACGGGGCGTCCCTTACGCAAGATGCCTGCCTTTTCAAAAGCAATAGCGTCGCGGGTTGTACCTAAATACTGCGTATGATCAATGCCGATACTGGTAATGATGGCTAAATCTGCATCCACAACGTTGACCGCATCTAAACGTCCCCCCAAACCGACTTCTAAAATCAGTAAATCCAAAGTGTATTGAGAAAAAATAATAAGACCAGCCAACGTGTGATATTCAAATGGCGTTAAAACAATGTCGCCACAATGCGCTGCGACTTGATTGAATGCGTCACAAAAATATTCATCTTGTGCGAATTTGCCATTAATTCGAACTTGTTCGTTATGTTTAAACAAAATAGGCGAAGTAAACAGCCCAACCTTCATGCCCGCCTGGCGATAAATGCTTTCAAGCGTCGCGCTGGTTGTTCCTTTGCCATTCGTTCCCGCTACGGTGATGACCCGCGGCTTAACCGGCAAAAGTTGGAGTGCGGTTGCAACGTGTATAACGCGCTCCAAGCCTAATTGAATCGGTGCATGGGCTGTTTGTTGTTCAATCCAAGCAAGCCATTCAGTGATTGTGGATAACTTCATCTCTAAACCTAGGTATAAGCTGTGTATAAAGTGTATTTAAATGGCTGCGTTTCGCGCACACTCATTTTATCCCCACTAACTTGCCGCGATTACAAAAGTTTTCCACAGGTTATTTTTCTTGTAAGCGTTTGATAATTATAACGTTTAAGCGTTAATCCACAAAATTGTCGCTATTATATAACTAATTCAAGCTTTAAAAGAATTAAATATATTTTTATTAGTAAGAGAGACATGCAGAGATCAATTTACGTTATTCAAGAAGAATGAAATAAAGAAAGACATCCCAGTTAAGTACTGGGATGTGAATGAGAAGAGAGAAAAAACAATGAAGGAATTAGTTTCGTGGAATACGAACACCGATCTCATGCGGCAAACCATCACGTTCACGAGCAAGGTAGGAAACCATTTGCCAATCAACAAGAACAGGTTGGTCGCTCGCTTTATTAGAAATCATTTGAACCATACCGGGTAAAGAAGCGTCAGGCGCATCACTATGTTCTTCTAACGCTTCATGCGCTTCCATGTAAAGCCGATCATCCTGCCAACCTACTTTGACAGGCGAATTAATGATAGCCACAGAAATTCCCCCTTGGATGGAAGGAAAGAATTCTTGAATGTCTGATTCATACATACGAATGCAACCAAAACTTGCTCGTTTACCAATACTCTCAGGAAAAATAGTACTGTGAATGAGATAAGTTGGGATGCTCATGTAAATCGCATAAGGACCTAAGGGATTATCAGGTCCGGGTGGCATGACTTGGGGCAAGACAATACCTTGTTGCAAATTAAATTCACGAATATCGTCAGGTGGTACCCATGTTGGATTTTCTGTCTTACGCGTGATTACCGCATTTTTAATCGGGATGGTTTTGCCGATTTTACCAATGCCAATGGGGTAAGTTAAAACCACATTACTGCCCGGTGGATAATAATACATCCGCATCTCTGGCAAATTGATAACGATTCCTTGTCGGGCTTGGCTCGGGAGTAGATGCTGTGAAGGTATTTTAACTGCGCCACTGTTATTTCTATCAAGGTGAGGATTTGCGCTAATCATTGCGTTATGGCCTAAATCATAGCGTTTGGCGAGACTAGTGGTCGTTTCTCCACCACCTACAGCGCCGTAAGTTACTTGCCCGATTAAAGATCTATTGGGTGGCGGAACAGTGTAGGAGGTCGCAAAAATTTGGGAAGAAGAAAGTAGCAAAACGGCTGAAAGAGCCAATCCTATTTTTGTGTTCATTTTTCATATCCTTATACATGGAGTTAACCAGCCAAATACCGTGAGTTTGTTAACCATTTCTGATCCGGATAATAAGCAAAAACCAACGTTTTATTTTTAATTGTATTAATTAATGATTTCGCCATATCCACTCTCACTGCTGGACAGCCCCAACTTCTTCCAACCTGTCCGTATTTCTTTATGTTATCAGGATTCACATATCGTGCGCCATGGAAGACAATATCGCGACGAAAGGCATTATCATTGATGCCACGTTCCAATCCTTTTATCCGTAAAGAATAACCATTTCCGCCCATGTAGGTTAAATCAGTGACAAAGACCCCGATACTGGATTTCAAACTTCCTGGTGCATTGGAAAAAGAAAGTGCTTTTGCACCGCCGCTATTTTTACCATGAGAGACCCAAGTATTGAACAGGATTTTTCTTGAACTTAAATCAAAAACCCACAATCGCTTTTCAGATGAAGGTTTGGAATAATCGATAACCGTTAAGAGGGGCCGAGTAATGACACCTTGTTTTTGTGCATGGCTGTATGCTTGCAGAGCAAGTCGTAAGACATTTTTATCAATGTTCGTTTGCGCTTGAATGAGCGTCGTTTGTTGATTAAGCCAAGCTTCATTGGATAAACCCCGGGGCAGCTGCGAATATTGCAGGGTGAAACCAAATAAGCTGAGCAAAAGACAAATAAAGAGTAATCGATTTAATTTCATGTATTTAACCTACAGTTAAAACGGCGATAGTATCTATTCTAGACACCAATGATTAACACAACATGATCAAATATTAATCAGCCAAGCGATCGGGGACTTATTTTTAACCATTATCCTGGGTCTTGTCAATGTTGTAGCCTGCTCAAAAAAAACCAGTTATAGTTCAACCTATTTGTTTTTATTGGGATTCCTTGGGTTATGAAACAAACCGATAAAATTCGAGTTGCTGTATTGTACGGAGGCCGCTCCTCAGAGCACGAAGTTTCAATTAAATCAGCAGCCAATGTTATTCGCCATTTAGATCCAAAGCGATTCGATGTTATTCCCATTGGGATCGATAAAAAAGGCAAGTGGTTGATGGGTAAAGATATTTTCTCGCAAAGCTTAAGTTGTAATCAAGTTAAAGCCCTACCCTCCGACACGTGGTTTACGCCGGAGTGGGTCGGAAAACCTTTTGCAAAACAAGAGGCTCAGGCCGTTATCAAAGCCAATAGCGAACAACCTGTTATTGATGTTATTTTTCCTGTGGTTCATGGGGTGCTTTGTGAGGATGGCACGCTTCAAGGACTTTTGGAACTTGCTAATGTGCCGTATGTGGGATGTGGCGTGCTGGCATCGGCGATTGGAATGGATAAAGACGTTTCTAAACGGCTGGCTCAACTCGCAGGTATTACTGTCCCGCCCCATTTTGTCGTTAAAGAAACGGTTTGGAAGGAAAGTTCGGGTAGTATTGTCGCTAAAGTGTTAGAACTGGGCTATCCCGTTTTTGTTAAACCAGCTAATACTGGGTCGAGTATTGGTATATCCAAAGTAAAACATGAAAAGGATTTGCGCCAGGCGGTGGAATTAGCTTTTACCATTGATAATAAAATTTTGATCGAAAAAGCCTTAAATATTCAAGAGCTTGAAGTGGCAGTGCTAGAATCTTTGGATGAAAATGTTGAACCCATCGTAAGTGTTGTAGGGGAAATCAAACCCAGCCATGAATTTTATTCTTATGAGGCTAAATATTTGGATGAACATGGCGCAGCATTGGTTATTCCTGCGCAACTTTCAGCGGAAGTTGCCTTACAAGTGCAGAAGATCGCCAAAGATTTGTTTAAAATTTTAGAATGCGAGGGCATGGCGAGGGTGGATCTCTTTCTGGATATGGATTCACAGGAGATTGTGTTTAATGAAATTAACACGTTACCGGGTTTTACAGAGATAAGTATGTATCCAAAACTCATGCATGCCTCGGGCATGGAATATAGCGAATTGCTAAGTCACTTGATTGACTTGGCTATTAAACGGTTCAAGGTTAAGAATCAACTGATTCGTAGTTATACAACTTAAATTAAAGGGTTATGGATTTTACCAAAAGCGTGAATTGCAACGCTTGGAAAACCAAGCCTAAGGTTAACACAGAGAAGAATAGAAACTCGGCTTTGCAAAACAAAGCAACCTAGCCCATGTTGCTGTCCTCGCTCTCGTCTTGGCAAGCGAGGTAACTAGACTTTTGGTTTAGGGGAGGCACTCAGAAATTATCGATCAGAAATAAAAACCCCATTCTGTCGTATCTGGGGAAATTTGAAATTCCCCCTCCCGCCCACTACACTAAGCGTCTTCCACCTATTCTAATTATAAAAAGACACTACAATAATAATGAAAGCTTTGAAGTTATGGCCAACGTATATTTTTTCCACCTTACTTTCTACCTTGCTTACCCTGCTAAGCATGCAGGGTCTATATGCAGATGAAGTTATTCCGAAACTTTCATTAACGGATGCTATTTTTCTAGGGATTCGTGAAAATCCCACGGTGCAAAATGCCCGCACCAGTCTTACCTTGCAAAAATTCAGTGTTTGGGTGCAGCGTTGGCAATTTTTACCCCATTATGCTCTTACGGCAAATGCAGGGGTTGGAAAGACGCGAAGTGCTTGGCAAATTGTACAACCAACAAGCAACCTTAATGTTTCGCCCACGGTTACCTGGACATCACCGATTGGGACGCAAGTGACATTAAATGCAACGAACGCGAAAGGAAAACATTACAATCCTGGTGTTTCACTTGCAATTCTACAACCGCTCATTCGCGGCTTTGGCAAAGCGATCACTGAAGCTTCGCTCTATAATGCTCAAGATTCGGAGCTTGTTTCCCGCCTTAATTTAGAAGGCACGCTGCGGAGCACCGTCACTGCTATTATTAATGCTTATCTCGATGTTGTTACCGCTGAACAAACGGTTGCGATTGATCAAAAAGCTTTAAAGCGCGCTGAAGAATCAGTCACGCAAACTAAAATATTTATTGATTCTGGCCGTAAAGCTGGCAATGAGTTAATTACAGTGGAAGCAAATGTTGCGAGTGCCAAAACGCAATTAGAAAATGATAAAAATAACTTAGTGCAATCGCGTTATGCATTATTAACTGCGATTGGTATTGATCCCAATACCATGATTCAATTCATCCCTTTGAACATTCAACAGCTCATTCAAAAATACCATTACCCCACACTCACCGATACCAAGGAACTTGTCTTACTAAATGATATTCAATACCAAACAGAAAAGCTGACTTTAGAAGGCACAACAACCCGTACCTTAATAAAGGCAGAAGATGATACCCGTTGGCAGCTGGATTTAGATATTAAAGCAGGCTCAGGTTCTGGCCAAGCAGGCGGTTTTCAAGCAGGAACCAATAGTGTATTCAATGGTTCCAATTGGAATCAAAGTGCGGGATTAACCTTACAAATTCCTATTGATAATCAATTAACGAAGCAAGCTTTGTTAGGTGCGCAAATTGGATTAAAACAAGCAAAGCTTGGATTGCAACAAACGAAGTGGAGTAAAGAAACAGGTGCAATCAATGGTTGGAATTTAGTCGCTGCAGCAAAGCGTGCGCTTGCATTTGCTGAAGATGCGGAGCGTCTACAAGAACAAACCTATCAAGTGAGTTATCAAAAATATCTGCATGGTTTAATTGATAGTTTAGAATTACAAACTGCGCAAGATGCTTTAACCCGTTCACAACAAACTTTACTGGGTACACGCATTAGTTATTTAAAAGCGCTGGTCAATTTTGACATGTTAATTGGTCATACTTTAAAAACCTGGAATATTGAAACGAGGATTTAATGAAAATAGGTCAATTGAAAGTTAGGCTGTGGATGATCATTAAGCTCATTGTATTGGTGCAAATGATGCAATTGACAGCATGTCAAAAAACAGAAAAGGAAAGCAAAGACAACATCATTACCGTCAATCGTGAAAATGTTGCTAATACATTATTTTATTCTGGCACGATTGCCCCGTTGCAAGCCACGGTGATTACAACACCTGCAGAAGGCGTCATTATTGAAATGCCTTTTCAATACGGTGAAGCAGTCAAGCGTGGTCAACTTTTATTTATGATTTCCTCTGCTAAATATTTATCGGATTATAAAGCTGCCTTGCTGGCTTATGTCAAAGCCAAAAGTGAATTCAATAATGCTGAATTACAATTGAATGAAGCTAAATTTCTTTATAAAAATAAATTAATTCCATTAGATGAATTTAAAACGAAACAATCAAATTATTACGGTTCGCAACTAGGCTACATTCAAGCTAAAGACACATTAGAAAATTTATTACAACAATTAGCTGATCGTGAAATTAATTTAGAAAGTTTAAATATTGCTAATATTGAAAAAGTTACCGCTGCAATGCACTTACAAATGAATTCAGAAAATTTGCGCATCGTATCACCTGCTGATGGCATCATTCTAGCTTCTGTTAAAGGTGAAGAAGAAAATAAAAAAGTTGGTAAAGGGGATCCGGTCAAACAAGGCGATGTCTTGGCGGTCATTGGCGATATGAAAGGAATTTCAGTACGGATTAAAGTCAATGAATTGACCGTGAATCAACTGAAAGTGGGACAAAAAGTTCGTGTTTCCGGTATTGCTTTTTCTGATTATGTATTGGAGGGCGTGCTTGAGCGCATTGATCGACAAGGGGAGGCTAGTAATGGTGGATTACCGAATTTCTCAGCAATGGTCATTGTTCCGAAATTAAATTCTATGCAACAAAAGATTATTCACGTTGGCATGAGCGCCAAAGTAGAAATTGATATTCAAGAAGACCAGCAAATCATGATTCCAATGACGGCCATCACCGAAAAAGATGGTAACTCTTTTGTGCATATTTTTGATCCTGCTACCAAAAAATCAAAACTCGCTGAAATCAAAACGGGTAAAACCACGATGAACGCTGTTGCAGTTTTATCTGGTTTAAATGTAGGAGATAAAATTGTCCTCGCTCATTGATTTAAAACATGTAACCAAAACATATGATTTGGGCGTCAATACTTTTACGGCGCTTTCGGGTGTCGATTTGCAAATTAAAAAAGGTGAAATGACTGCAATTATTGGCGTCTCAGGCTCTGGCAAATCCACCTTAATGAATATTATTGGCATGCTCGATCATCCAACTTCAGGTCATTACTATTTCTCTGGAGAAAATGTTTCAGCTTTAAAGGATGAAGCCCTAGCAACTATTCGTAATCAAAAAATTGGTTTTGTTTTTCAATCCTTTTTTTTATTAGCTCGTTCAAATGCACTGCAAAATGTGATGCTTCCTTTATTTTATCGCGGCACAGACCGCGTTACGGCGAAAACACGCGCCATGGCCATGTTAGAAAAAGTGGGAGTTGCGCATCTTGCGCATCATCGCCCCAATCAATTATCGGGTGGCCAACAACAACGCGTCGCCATTGCGCGCGCACTCGTTGGTGATCCGGAAGTTGTCTTAGCAGATGAGCCCACAGGGGCGCTTGATTCACAAACCGGTAAAGAAGTCATGGATTTATTTATTAATTTAAATCGCCATGAAGGTCGAACGATTGTTATCATTACGCACGATCAAGGCATCAGTCAACAATGTCAACGCACCCTTACCATTCAAGATGGCAAGCTTTCGGAGTAGGAGAAATAGGAATGGAAAACCCATATCATTGGGATGATATTTTGTTTTTTGAAGAACAACTTAGCAATGAAGAGCGCATGATTCGAGATTCGGTTCGTGATTTCGCTCAAAAAAAATTACAACCCACTGTTATCGAAGCGTTTGATCAAGAAAATTTTGATCGCGATCTTATGCTTGAATTTGGCCAAGCTGGCTTATTAGGTGCAACCATTCATGGTTATGGTTGCGCAGGTGTCAATTATGTTTCTTATGGATTAATGATGCGTGAACTTGAACGCGTTGATTCGGGTTACCGTTCCGTTGTTAGTGTGCAATCCAGTTTAAGCATGCAAGCCATTGCGGCTTATGGAAGTGATGCTCAAAAAGAAAAATATTTACCTCCGATGGGGCGCGGTGAATGGGTTGGATGTTTTGGTTTGACTGAGCCCAATCATGGTTCTGATCCTTCGGGCATGGAAACACGCGCCAAAAAAGTAGAGGGTGGTTTTGTTCTAAAAGGCACAAAAATGTGGATCACCAATTCTCCCATTGCTGATGTTTTTATCGTTTGGGCTAAGAATGATGCGGGCCGCATTCGAGGTTTTATTTTAGAAAAAGAGATGCAAGGGCTTACTGCACCGGTGATGCACGGCAAATTGAGTTTACGTGTTTCCATTACTGGGGAAATCGTTATGGATAATGTATTTGTTCCCGCAGAAAATGAATTGCCAGATGCCGATGGTTTACGCGGTCCGTTAGGTTGTTTAGACAGTGCGCGGTATGGTATCGCGTGGGGTGCGCTTGGTGCAGCTGAATTTTGTTGGCATGCAGCACGTTCGTACGCTTTGGATCGCCGTCAATTTGGGCAACCGCTTGCGGCTAATCAACTCATTCAATTTAAATTAGCTAATATGCAAACAAACATTACGTTAGGTTTGCAAGGATGTTTGCGGATGGGACGATTAAAAGACGAAGGACGCATTGACACACCGATGATTTCCATGATGAAGCGTTACTCAACCGTCACAGCTCTCGATATTGCGCGTGAAGCACGGGATATTCATGGTGGCAATGGCATTACAGAAGATTTCCAAGTTATTCGGCATATGTTGAATTTGGAAACGGTGAAAACGTATGAAGGTACGGCAGATATTCATGCCTTAATTTTAGGACGATCTCAAACCGATATTCAGGCATTTAAACCGCTTGGAAACGGGTAATTTAATCCGCGATGCAAATTTTGGGCGTTAGTGAATAAACTGACGCTCTCCCTCTTTAATCATCCAAGCTAATTTTAATTACACTTGCAATCGCCACCGGCAAAAATAAAACGGTAGTCATTAGCAAAGCCCCCATTAAGGCAAGGGGTCCAGCAATGGCATTTCCTGCTATAAATTGTTGCGTGATATTCACGCCAAAAATTAAAATAGGAATGCAGAGCGGCAAAATTAAAACCCCCAGTAAAATACTTTGCTGTTTGAGTTTAAGGGTTAAAGCACATCCTAAACTACCAATTAAAATAAGCATGGGTGTGCCCATTAATAAGGTAAGCATCAACATTAAGGTTGTCGCAAAAGACACATGAAACAGTAAACCTAATATCGGTGTCAGTATAACCAAGGGCAAAGCACTGGTAATCCACACTACAGAAAGTTTAGTCAGCACAATAAGAAAAAAAGGCACATGACCCAATACGCATTGTTCAAGATGACTTTCTTCCAAATCGGAATGAAAGGCATGATCAATGGCGATTAGGCTCGCAAACAAAACTGCAATCCAAAGACAACCAGGGAAGAGTTTTTGTAATAATGCATCATCCGTTGTTAGTGCAAGGGGAAATAAAAGCATGACAATTAAATAAAAGATAAGGGGAAAAAGCGCGCTTTGGGTTCGACGCAAACGAATGATTAATTCACTATAAAAGATAAAGCGTAAGGTTTCTAACATGGCGATAACTTGATTGTTGAGCAGGGTAAATCTAACAAAGAAATTTTTTGATGTGAAGAAAGAATCGCCATGCCACCTTGGTGAATATGCTGGCGAAGAAGTGTGATAAACAAAGTTTGCGTAGCGTGGTCTAGAGCGGTTAGTGGTTCGTCTAAAATCCACAAACGTTTGGGTATCATGATGAGTTTCGCTAAAGCAATTTTTCGTTTTTCTCCAGCGGATAAAAAACGCGCTAAACAATGTTGCTTATGATTTAAGTGCATTACCGTTAAACAAGCTGGATGGTATTTTTTGCCTGCCAATTTTGCAAAGAGCGTTAAATTTTCTTCTACTGTTAAATCAGTTTTAATACCGAGGTGATGACCGATGTAATGAAAATTGTCACGATAATTTTCTACACCCTCTTCAATAATCTTTCCTTGCCAGTAAATGACTCCCGATGTTGCGGTCATTAATCCAGCCAAGATTTTCAGTAAACTGGTTTTACCACTGCCATTTGCGCCTTCGATAAGTAAGACTTCACCTGCTGATAATTCCAAGGTTAAATTTTCAAAGATAAACATTTGCGCACGATTTAAACTAATCTTACAGGCTTTAAAATTAAATTCTTGCGACATAGGCGATTTAATCAAAAGAGATAGCGTAAACCCAGACCAATATCATTCGATCCGGTGTTGCCAGCTTGATAAAGACCGTAAGCACCAGAGCGATGATGAATCCGAATTACACCTTGGAAACGAGGATAGAGAGGAGAAGCTAACGTTGCTTCTAACATTAAAAAATTAAGTAAGCGTTTGGTGTGATGGTGATGTTTATTTTCAAGAGAGGGAATCGAGGTGACATACGAAATACCTTCGCCCACTGCAAGAGAGGTACTCACTCGATCATTCCAACACCAATTAGCCCAGCGGAAAGCAAAATAAGGGTCCAATTCATAAATAATAGGTTGGTTGGCACCACCGCGCACAGTAAAATCCCCGGCAAATTGCACAATACTAACGAGTGGTTTAACTAAGCGACGAAGGAAATTAGCTTCATCGAGGGTGTAATCAAGTTCGATCGATTGAATTTGCTCGGGCCACCGGTGAATCTCCCCTTGCAGAATTCGTGTTAAAGGGTCGGAAACAGTAATGCCGTAATAAAGTAAAATAGAATAGCGATAATGATCATAGAGTTCCGTGCCTCCGACTGGGTGTGCCGAGGCAGTTGAAAAAGCTTTTAGGGGATGGAGCATCAGCACTAAAAGCAGTAATGTTGGTGATACAAAAAAACGCCACATGGTTTTAGGCTTACCGCTTTATATTTTTTGCGCTATCTTACCCGTCGGCCCTTGTCATTGCCATCTTATTAAGAAGGTAAGTCAATCCCTACTTGTGGGAACGGGTACACCTCGCTACAATAGCAAACTTTTATCGATTCAGAAGGCAGTGGAGAGTTATTCATGTCGTTATCAACCGCTCAAAAGGCAGAGATTGTTAAAACACACCAACAAAAAGGCAATAATGATACCGGTTCATCCGAAGTACAAATTGCTTTATTAACTGCCCGTATCAATGCTTTAACCGAACATTTAAAGATTCATAAACATGATTTTCACACGCGTTTTGGATTAACAAAGATGGTTAGTCAGCGAAGAAAGCTAATGCGCTATTTGAAAAACACTAACTCTCCACGTTATTTAAGTATAATCAAAGCGTTGGACATCCGCGGTTTATCCTAGGATCAAGTGTCTCTTTCATAAAAATCTATATGCCGTAGTTGCGCTGCAACTGCGGTTTTTCTCAATTTTGAAATTCAAACTAAAAAATTAGGTGATTAATTTGACTGCGATTAAAAAAACATTTCGGTATGGGAACCATACTGTAACACTGGAAACGGGCACCATTGCTCGACAAGCTACCGCAGCTGTTGTGGTGAAGATGGATGACACAGTTGTTTTAGTAACTGTTGTTTGTGACGATAGCGGTGTTAGCACTAAAGACTTTTTCCCTTTAACCGTTAATTATCAAGAACGTACCTATGCTGCTGGTCGAATTCCCGGTGGTTATTTCAAGCGTGAAGGTAAACCAAGCGAAAAAGAAACCCTGACATCCCGTCTTATTGACCGACCGATACGACCTTTATTCCCCAAAGGCTTTAATTTTGATGTCCAAGTGATTGCAACCGTTTTATCGATGAATCCAGAAATTGATTCGGACATTCCTGCCATGTTAGGAGCTTCAGCGGCGCTTGCGTTATCTGGGTTGCCCGTTTCAAGTCATTTGGCTGCAGCACGCGTAGGTTATATTGATGGCCAATACATTTTAAATCCAACCATCAGTGAATTAAATAATTCAGCTTTAGAGATGGTGGTAGCAGGTACGGAAAATGCAGTGCTTATGGTTGAATCGGAAGCGCGAGAGTTACCGGAAGCTGTCATGTTGGGCGGCGTGATGTTTGCGCATCGAGAAATGCAAGTTGCGATTAACGCGATTAAAGAATTAGCAAATGATACAGAAAGTACACCAGCCGATTGGACAGGTATTACGATTAGCGACGCATTAAAAGCGCAAATCAGTGCATTGGTGCGTGATGACTTAGAAAAAGCATTCCAAATCCACGATAAGATTGATCGCAAACAAGCGATTGCAGATTTACGCGATAAAATGCTCGATCAACTTTTAGCGGATCAAAAAAATAAAGAAGATGAAGTTCAGTTGGTTGTCGATGCGAATCATACTTTCAATAAACTTGAACGTGAAGTGGTAAGAAGCCGCATCCTTCAAGGTCAACCCCGTATAGATGGTCGCGATACGACAACGGTTCGTCCTATCTCTGTGCAAGTCGGTTTGTTACCGCGTGCACATGGTTCTGCTTTATTCACACGCGGCGAAACCCAAGCTATTGTTGTTGCAACATTAGGAACGGAACGTGATGCGCAAACGATTGATGCTTTAACCGGTGAGCGAAAAGAAAATTTTATGCTCCATTACAATTTCCCTCCTTACTCAGTGGGTGAAGTGGGAATGGTTGGCAGTCCAAAGCGTCGTGAAATTGGTCATGGCAATCTAGCAAAACGCGGTCTTGCAGCAGTATTACCTGGACACAAAGATTTTTCTTACGTCGTGCGTGTTGTTTCTGAAATTACTGAATCTAACGGTTCAAGCTCCATGGCAACAGTTTGCGGAACAAGCTTAGCTTTAATGGATGCCGGCATTCCAATTAAAACACACGTTGCCGGTGTAGCGATGGGTTTAGTTAAAGAAGGCGATCAATATGCTGTACTGACCGACATCTTGGGTGATGAAGATCATTTAGGCGATATGGATTTTAAAGTTGCCGGAACGACAGAAGGTGTCACAGCCTTACAAATGGATATTAAAATTGATGGTATCACCGAAACGATTATGGAACGTGCGCTCAATCAAGCACGCGATGGCCGGCTACATATTTTAGAAATTATGAATAAAGCCTTACCTGGTCCGCGTCAAGAAATGTCAGCCTATGCACCGCGCATTTTAAGTATTCGTATTCCAACGGATAAAATCCGCGATGTCATTGGCAAAGGCGGTGTCACCATTCGCGCCTTAACGGAAGAAACCGGAACAGTTGTCGACATTAGCGATGATGGTGAAGTGCGTGTAGCAGCAGCTGACCTTGCAGCGTGTGAAGATGCAATCCGCAAAATTGAGATGTTAACTGCAGACGTGATTGTTGGCACGGTATACGAAGGAACGGTTACCAAGTTGATGGACTTCGGTGCGCTTGTCAATATTTTACCGGGCAAACAAGGCTTAGTGCATATCTCACAAATTGCCAACGAACGCATTGCGCAAGTGAGCGATAAATTAAGCGAAGGCCAACAAGTTAAAGTGAAAGTTCTCGAAATCGATCGTCAAGGTCGTATTCGATTAAGCATGAAAGAAGTTGGATAACGTTTTTTTCAATTAAGTCATTAGACCGGGAAGTTTTGTAAGGGACCTGCAAACAGCAGGAACCTTCATAATCTTCCCGGTTTTTTTATTTTGACTTAGGATCTCATTCAAAGAATTTACGAACCCAAACCAGCCTGAAGTAATGTGCACCCGATGATCTATGGTCGTACACAAAACTCAGGAACATCATTATCATCTTTGTCTGCAAAGGTGACTCGGTGCGGATTTCGGTGAGGAATCGAAGGCTGATTGTTAAAGGTTGGCGGTGTTGCTTCCCGAACATTTTCAGAATCTAAGTATGTTTCAAGTTCTATTTCATTAATCGAAGCAGGGTTCGGGCTAAATTTGGATCGCAAAGCTTGGTGGGTAGATGCAAAGGCAGGTCGAGAAGGTTTTTTGGAGCTTTCGAGAATGGTAGTACGCTTGACCTGTTCAGGAGCTGGCTTGTTAATTTTAATAGCTAGCTTATCAGAAATTTGTGATGCAATGCCTTGTATCACAAATAAACTTGATGCTGCCAAGCCTAAAACTGAGCTTGTTACCAACGGCACACTTACCCCTAATGCTTTAGCAACGGGAACCAACATAATGCTCAATTTTGCAAAATGATTAATGAGGTAAAGGGCTGACTTAATGCCAATGCTCGGTATTTTTGGTAAGCCATAAACAATGGCGTAGGGTGCAGCAAACATAAACAAACTAATGCAAGCAGCGGCGGTTGCCGACATGCTTAGTAGACTTAATAGCCCGCCGATCACCGGTCCTGCGATCGGATGCAATTTGCACCCTGCTTGATAGGCAGCTTTGGCTGAGCGAATCGGCGAAGTGAATGCGCGTACGGTTAACCAAGCGGGAAGGATTGCCATCAAAGCAAGGCCAAGACCTACACTCGCCAAGCCGTAAGCTGTGGCCATCGCTCCAGAGGTTTTGGGATCAAAAAATTGTTTACTACAGTGACGAAATCCGTAATACAGTGACTGCTGGAGACTAAAAAGTAAAAATTCAGAAAAAAACTTCACGACATTTTTAGCAGGAATTAATAAAGCGCCACCTAATAAATATTCTGCCCAATCAAGTGGATTATTTTTACGCGGCCAGCCAGCCAAAATTTTCAAAATGGATTGATCGGTTTGATTGATGCCATAACAAAATCGTAAGGCACTTAAAAACAAAGCTTTAAGCGATACGTTAGTGTGTAATTCTTCAATTTGATTTGACCCAATATTTCTTGATTCCATATGTGATTCCAATACAGTAATTTATTCCAAGCGAAGTTAGTAACGTTGGCTGAGATCTGTTCAATGGATAGTTTTGTCACACAAACAGATTAATATGTCGAACTTCCCTAAATGGAAGCGCATCTTAATCGAAGATCATGACGAATGCCAATGGGATTATTATTTGATGAAAATCATAAGCTAACCCAATGGAGTATTATTCAAATAGGAATTTCTTAGTCTATTTGTTGGATGGAACATTATTGTTGTTAGAATCCAACGGCTCTCTAGGAGCGTTGACTTTAGAATGATGGAAAGTAGAAGAGCTGGATAGGCTTGAAGAAGTTTGAGACCCATTTGAGGGGATCTTGCTGCTGTTCGAATCACATGCGCTTGGGACGACTGGCGCTTTTGAACGAACGGTTCCTTTTTTCATCTGTTCCAATAAACTTGTATTGGAGCCTGATTGCATATTGTTATGGGTTGTGGCGCTCGACTCTTGATCTAGATGAGGCGAAGCGGGTGCCGACTTCGGCGTTACGATTTTATCTAGACCAGCATATGCACTTACTGCAACAGCCATGCCTGTACCAACGAGCGCTCCGGGGATGAAAGGTGTTGTGACGCCGGCCTTCATGAGACCACCTAATGCCGCGATAATTTTTATACCTACAAAAGGAATGAGGGGAAGCGCAAAAAACATTAACGTAGCATACCCTACTAAGCTAACGGCCATACTCACACTCATTAGTGCTAAACCTGCTGCACGGTTAACGCGACTACCATATTCATAAGCAAGATGTGCAGATCGAACAGGTGAGATAAGAGCGCGAACAATTGCTAAGGGCACAGTGACAGCATTAGTCAAAGCGCCAGTCAATTTCGAAGCAAATGCATAAGCGAATCGTTTGCTATTTGAGTAAGTAGGATTTTTAGAATGGACAAGGCTTATATCTCGAAGATAGGAAAAGCCTGCTTGAATAGTAAATAATAAAAATTCTGTAGCAAGTTTAAGAATGTTTTTTAACGGAGATAAAATCCAACCACCGGCAACATAGGAAAGCCAATCCAAACCACGACCTTTTCTTGGCCAGCCTAATAAAGGTAAAACATAAGCTAAACGATCACCCATTTTCGTGTTGACTTGGATATTGCCTGCAAAAGGTTCGCAGCCATAGCCATAGACTGTCGGGCTATCAGATTGAGAGATTGCATTGCCTCCAAATGAATCTGTAAATCCTTTTTTAACTCTATCTTTAAAAGAGACCACGGGGAGGGGTTGGTAACACTGAGTAAAGGGGGTCAATAATTGTTTGTACCTTGGAAGCACTTTTAACTGGTTTAGAATAGAAAAATAATCTTGCTCATGTTTTTCGGGATTCTTTAAATATCCAGTTAATGTGTTTAATAGATTATTCAGGCTAGGCATTACTTTAAGTTGATGGTCAGGCGTAATAAATTCTGTTGAAAAAGCATCTCGAATCGTTTTTAAAAGAGCGCCAACATGCGTTTTGAGAGGGAGCGGTGATTTTGATGATTGTTCTACCACATCAAAATATAGTCTATAAAAATCAAAAATTGTTTGGTTGTTTGTAGTAGGATCAGCCGCAAAGTTAATGATGGCAAGTAAAGCTTCTTTATACCCATGATCATCTAGATCCTCACGATCTTGCCGAAGCTCAAGCATTTTAATTCGTAATTGATCTAAAGATTTTGAAATAGGAGATCCTGACTGACCCGCGACTTTTAATAAATTTTCTAGAAGGACGATCTCAGTTATCGTTTCAGTTTCTTGACTGAGTAAACTTCGTAACATTTTTAATGTTTCGATACTGGCATGAGTGGGCGTTTGTACAAGCTTAGCAAATGTAGCAAATATTTTATGCGCGAAGGAAAATTTTTGCGACTGGGTTAATAACAAACCAATGACCTGACCCCTTAACACGGTGTCTAGCGTCATATAAATATCAGCTAAAAACGATAATTGAGGATTCGCTTGTCTTGGCTTTAAAGCTTCGATAATATCCTCGCGGGCTTGATAAAGTTGAGCATTTTTTTCCCATAACAAATCATCATTGTCCCAGGTTTCCTTTAACGCATAGATCTCATGAAATTTTTCGACTTCAGCTGTAACTTCTGGTTTCGCCGTGTTCTCCATCATTTCTATTTGATACGTTTTAGGAAATTTAAGACTTTGTAATTTGAATTTAAAGTCCCAAATTTCTAATTCAATATTTCTATTCCTATTCTCAAAAGTTTTATTGCGGCTAGCTGTCAAATTGTCATTTATATTATTTTTTAAAATGTATAATAATTCTTGCCCATTGGGAATCATTTTTAATTGAGGATGGTTTTGTATGCTGGTTATTTCTGGAGTGTATAATTGCAGCTTATGGCATACTTCTCGCAATGTGATTAATTCATCATGGAAATGATGAGGCCAAGGTTGAGATTTAAATTTATCGTTGGAATTATTTATAATATTATTTAGCATTAAAAACGCGGTAGGGTTTAACGGATTGTCCGCAAGGCTTCGTGTTAAAAACAATAAGTCTTGAACGGTAGCATTGTTTTCTAAATTCCTAGGATCCCTAAAGGTTATTTCTAAACTAAGAAGTTTTATTAGCATCGACTTCGCCAACTTCGCAAGAGCGGGATGTGCAGTTTGAGTTAAAGTTGTAATTTTTTTAGCTTCGTAATCCGAAGTGTCTTCAAGAAGGTCTCTATTTGTAGATTTTATTGGGACAAACAATTTTTTAATGTAGGGAGAGCTAAAATCTATTTGTGAAAACTTTAACATTTCATTTAATTCATCAAATACAATGGTTGTCACAAAAACACCAGGAATAGGAATGACAAAACCCCCATTAAGGTTAGGAACTATTTGATAAGTTATGACTTCAATAATAATTTGGCTATTCTTTAAACGAATATTTTTAACAGTATCGTACCCGGGAATCAAACCTTCACCGGTAATGTTTAAGAGTAAAAAATAGCCCAATTGAAGGCAATCTGAATTCCTACTCTTTAACAATTTTTTTATTGTAGTTTTGGCTTTGTTGATTTCATCAAAATTAGTAGGAGCATTAAAAAGCTTTTCAAGAAGGAATACTTCAATTTCTCCTTGAAAGTTATCAGTAAATAAGTGGCCATCCACGAATAAACCACCTTCTATTAAATCTTCACGCAAACTTTTGGGACTAAAGCTTGGAGGCGTTGAGAAAAATTCATATCCTTGTAGTAAGCAATTAAATATTTTTGAGTAAGTACCGGGCGCAGCATGAGCAATATCGTTTGCCGTAATGCTTAGGTTATTTTCATCGTACTTTTTCAATTTTCTAAACATCTTTCAGTAACCCCAATGTGGTTAAACCGCTACCTACATTATAAGCATGAGATGTTTAATGCATACTTAAGAGAAATGGCTAATTGGAAGATATCAAGGGCTTGTAAAGTGGGTAATTTTAAAGGGTATTTACAAGGTTTTCAATTTTTTTGCAGGGATGACTTTTGATATCAGTCCTTATTTCCGCAAGATAACTAGTTTTTGATAAAATTTTTGATGAATAATTAACAAAAAATCCGCTAGTTATCATTTTATTTCTTAAGCTTGCTTTAAAGATAGGAGTCTATAATCAATAGGTATAAATACAAAGCTTGATCTTAAGGCCACGGGGCAATAACTATGTTTGGTTCAACTAAAAAAAATACCAATAAAAAACAGCAGATTAGCGCAAAATCGTCTGCTACTCACGATGTATCCAAGGGTGATGATACTCATCCCACTGAAAATGCAGTTAAATTGCCTTTTACTTCATTAGAGCTACAGAAAATTTATTTGCTCGGGATGTATCGTTTACTTAGCACAAAAGAAGGTTTAAATACCGCTGTAGGTAAGGCAGGTTTTTGCAGACAGGTGGCTGATGAAATTAGGTACCTCAATTTAACAGAAGCTGATGCGTTGGGATTAGCAAAATTAGACGATCCTGGGAGGAAGGAGAAGGTTTCAAGGTATGTGGAAGGTGAGTTAAGTCTGGATGTCAATCGTCTTTGTAAGGAAGCATTGCGTGATGAGTATAAATTAGTGGAGGACGTTAGCTTTAAAATAAGTTTCCGAGAGAGACTGATTTTTGCATCATTATATTTTGAAGCTGGCGTAAATTATTATGATAAGTTTACATTGGAATTTGCAAAGATTTTGCCACCCACACTTATTAGAGACAATGCAACGGACGAAGCCAGAGCTCAATATCAGTTAAAAATTAATGCGTACGAAACCACTATTTCTATCTGGAACAAAACGCTAAAAGATGCTCCTTTCCAAGCTATTGCTCGTCTCAACAACTTTAGTTTAAAAACCTCTTCTAACCCAGAAGCACCTAGTTATGAACCTTCTGAAGAATGCAAACAAAGTTTTATAAAGGCAATTCAGGATGTTAACAGTGAGATGGGCTTGACCGATATCAATGATGGTTTACAAGGTATTAATCAACTATCCCCACCTGATTACAATGTTAATAATAATAATATTTTAAATACCAGAAAACAGGATAAGCAAGTAATCTTGGAAGACTTAATTACTCAGATTAAGGACCATGAAGAATTTTCTACTTTAAAAATAGAAAAAGAAGCTTTGGATGAGTTAAACCAATCGGAGATTGACGATGAGACTAAGCTAGATACCTTATGGAACTATAGTTTCGAACTGGGACTTACTTCCTTTCAAGCTCATATTTCAAAACTCGCAGGAGTACAAGTACTGGTATAATTGATTTCTACGATAGTCAAAAACCAAAAATTGAAGCATTAAGAAAGACAAAGCTTACTTTCACTGAAAAGCATCAGGCTTATAAAGAAATTGAAAAAGAGATGGCTGATGTGACGCTGTTGATCCGTAATGTAGCGCTGGGTAAAGATCTTATCGAAAAAGATAGCACTATTGTTAACAAATTCAATTATGAACAAAGCTTGGCTTTATTCAATATTAAAATGGCTAAACAAGCTAAACAGCAACGAACGGAATCACCCTTCTCTTATGAAGTTAAAAGAGACGCAGCAGTTGAGTTTGGATTGGTCTTAATTAAAAATATTAAAGCAATTAAAAACTTTCCTTTGAATGAACATATTATCGTTGCTTTAGAAGCAATTAATAAAGCGATCTTAAAACCGAATAACCCAAATATCGAGATTCTTAAATATTATGATAATTACATCGCATTTTTAGCCAAACTGGATTCCCTTGCGGGGAATGAGCTCACCCAATCACTTATTCAACAAATACACAGCATGATGAAGACTGAGTTTAGTTACACGGGTGACTTGAATGCTATAGAAGAAACCAATCTTAGATATCGCTTAAATAATATTTTTAGCATAGTAAATAGCGCGCCAAGCGAGCAAATAGAACTGTTTAAAGTTATGAAAAACTTCAGAGGAAGTGCCAATTCCAGCAATAAAGTGTTGCCTTCTAGCAAAGAAGGCTCGCCATTGTTTGATCGTATTAACAAAGGTTTTCGTAACGCTTTTGTTTTTCATGAACAAAATATCGATTTCTTTGGTCGTGAAGTAAAGAAAGGGTCACCTTTATTTAACCTTCTTAACTTTTTGGGTTATCCGAGACAGAATAATGGGTACGAAACAGTTTTATTCTTTTTTCTACCAACCTTTCTACTGATGTTCGCAAAAAATGCATTAAAATTGGTTGTGCAAATGAGTCTTTTTGTCATTAAAGAGTTACCTCATTATGTTTTTGATATTGCCAAACATAATTACCAACAAACTTCTGGGTTTGCAAAGTTGGGGTGGGGTGCTGCCAGCACTGTAGCAGGATTCTTTTATGGTTTGACCGCGACGCCCTGGTTGATTGCACGTGCGATATTCTCGCCTATCCAATCCGCTAAAAATTCATATGCTGACGTTTATCAAGTCTCCGGAAGCAAAGGTTTGGCAAGAGCGGCCTTAACATTGAGTGTGTTAGTTACCGCTGCAGCGTACACCATCCCTTTTATTTTCGCAGCCCCTATTGTGGGCTTGCTAGGTCTTGCAGGCGTCCCCTACATTGGTGTCGCAACAACCACAATGCTTACTGGACTTGCTAAATTTGCAGCTTTATTAGCGCCGGTTGCAAACGTTAGCGGAGTCAGCGGCACAGTTTTTGCAGGTGCGATTACTGGTATTGCTGCATCGTTAGCCGCGGTTGCTGTAAATTTTGGGTTTAAAAAATTATCTGCAAAACAAGCAAGTGCTGTTCCAAGTGATTTTAACGTCCAGCTTCTTGTACCAAGCCCTAACAATTCCACTACTGATGAGGAAAAAGAACCGTATGAGCTCGGATCTTCTGCACACCAAATGGACTTCCAGCATTTTGAAACAATCCCAAACCTTCAAAATTCTGATCAGGAAGAAAATGTTGTTGGGAGCACCGATTCATCACCCGAGTTGTCAGATAGTGGATCAGACCGTGAATTTATTAATCAAAGCAAATCGCCTTCTTCCTCAACTGTGATCATCGGTTCTCGATTGGATATCATTCCCAACGGCACTGTCGCGCAAATAGCTCAAGCGTTAGAATCACAAAATCTGCAATTGAATGGTCGTCAAGCTAAGGAGGCTCAGCAAAAGCCTATTCCAAATAATAATAACAATAACAACAATAATAATTACAACAACTATCATAACGCTAGAAAATAACACGCAAGTTGGGATGGTTGTGGAAATGGAGATTGAAAGCATTCAGATTAAACCTTAAAGCCGTCTTAAGACGGCTTTATTTTATGCCGAGTTTTACGATGAAAAATCTAGTCTCCTTAATAATCAAATAGATGCTAAATCTATAAAAAAAACCTTTGATTAAACAACTCCCCAAATCATTCTTTCTTAAGAATTTTTAACTAAACTATATAGTACGACTCGTAAGTTTTTGGCATGAATATTAGAAGGTTGGGGTGTAATTTGAAATCAAGATTTAAAAAAGAAATTCAACAACACATTTCAGCTTGGAAAGAAAAGCTTGCTTTAGAAGCGCCCGTATTTCCTGATTTTCTTAAACAAATTAAGCCGATATCGAACGCGACCCAATCAGATAATAATAATATTCCTCTCAGTGAACCAGAAAAATCGATTCCACGTGTCTTTGAAAAATTAAACCCAGATTCTCAGCAAATGCGGGATGCAACCAGTCAGATCCTACTCAACATAAAAGAAAATAATTGGGTCTATCCCTCACCCCAACCTTCTCTGTATCGAGACATTGGATCAGCGCTAAAAGTAGGCGGCCAAAGCTATTGCAATCAAGAGCGTGAAAATTTAGAAGGTTACGATTTTGACGAAGATGATGCAAAAAGCAATGATCCAAAAAAAGAGTTTATCTCTCAATATCTATTCAAAGCCGAGGACCCAAAAAGTTTCATCATACCTCATCAATTTTTTTCCCGTTCAGAAGCAATGTCGGTGAACAATGCTTATCATCAAAAACTTTATGCTCTGTTAGATAATTCCACAGATTATTTTGCAACGACATATCAAGATAATTTTAAAAAACTACCCGATACCATCAGTACGGTGCTTAAATATAAGTTTACAAATAATTTAATTTTAGAAAACAATCATTATTACTTGGATGTAATACAGGGTGAGTTTGAATTACGCGAAAATTTACCCGAACTCATTTCAGCACCTCAACAAATTCGAGGCACTTTACAATACCGTTATATCTATTCAAATGAAGGATTTAAACTCTGCTGGATTAAGCCAAGTAATAGCTTTTTAGAAATTGCTGCGATGGTAGATCCTTCTAAAATGCCCGAAAACTTTTTTAATATAATTGCTCAGGCAAAGGAAGAGGAAGAACAGCAATTCAAATTTTATCTCTCTCAACAAACGCAACAAACGCAGGAGGTTTGGGAGGCAATACATAATCTTTTAAACTCGGATGCTCAAGATACTACTCCTCCCTCACCGGCTACATTTCAACGGTTAGATGATACCTCAGCACGGTTTAGTACAAATTTAAAAAATTATAACCAAGGTAAAACACAAGATTTGAAGCAAAAAGCTGCAATCAGTAAATTAAAAAGAGATGCTAGTTTTGTTGAGACATTTGCAGCTATAGTTAATAAAAGTCGACCCATCCGAAATGCAATCCTTTTTGAAACGATAGTTCGAGACTTTACAACCCAGATTTTTCAAACCCCTTTTTATTCAACACTTATCGCTCATTATTATGAATTATTAGATTCATGCGAACCTCTTTTGGATAGCGAAATAAAAACCAACTTACTAATATTAATGAAAGCCCTCGTGCATCAATGTCAAAGTAAATCTTTGCAAGATATTGAATCGTATCTGGCAAGGAATGATATCCCAGCATTGTATCAAGCTATTTCAAAATTAAGTGATACTCCTCAACAGAATTTGCTTGAGAAATTATGCTCGATAATTTTATTGGAAAAGGATCCTAAAGTTTTACGAAAGCATTATGAAGCAATATTAACGCTGAGTAGTGAACATCGAGATTTTGCTTTTAGTACTTTATTTAAATCTTTAAGTTACGATTCTACAAGTTATAACCCTGATTATTTTCACGAAGCTAACTGGAGAGTTATTGCTGAATTAAGTCCTGCTAACCACGTCGTGATGTTTAGCGCATTATTTAATAGTGGCTTACCCTTAGAAGCCTTTTATCGAACTATTTTATCTTTAGAAAATTTAAATGTATCTCAAACCTTATTTAATTCTCTTTTACATTATATATATTCAAATAAAAATTCTTCTATTTTGAATGCACATCATGAAGCTATTTTGAATTTACCCGAAATTGATCAGGAAGCTTTTATAAAAAAATTATTTCACGTTCCGGAGAAAGATGAAGGGACTATTGCTAATATAACTAATTATTTGCAAAATGTTGTGAATTTATCTGACAACCAAAGCGAAATTAAAAACTCGCTTATGGTTTCGTTTTTTCGTCAATTTAATTTATTAATGCGCTCCCCATTATATGAAACGCCATTAACTTTATTTTATTCAGCTATTACACAGTTTGATCGCCCAACACAACAATTTTTACTTAATCAGCTTAAATTACACTTAACCAAGATTATACGTCCTGAAATTCTGTGGCGTAGTACGCTTGTCTTAATTAATTCCAAAGAAGATAAAGATGATTTAACTGCTCTGGCTGGGACAGAATCAGTTCGTAGTGAACATCTTAAATCTTTAATTTTATGGTATGAATCAAACGGGGTTAATTTTGATTTAGCCCTTAAACATTGTACCGATAAAAAAATTCTTCGTGAAATTGCTTTTATACGAACTTTTGGCAAAGAAGGTCAAACATTAAAAGATTCCTTTTTAGGGAAACCGGCAATCAAAGACGGTAAATTTAATCTAGTAGAAGCAATTGTATATTATATTTTGTTTGGATGGGCGCTCTTTCCTATAAAGAATGCATTCAAATATATTGCTGAGTATCTTCCTTATAAATTAGAAACGATATTCCACGTTAATTTTGTAAAAGCTAGTAATCAATTTAAAGAGTTAAATAATATTAACAATAAATCAATCATTGTGGCGCTGAAACAAATTGGTTATGGAACGCTAATACCGTTAACTTTGAGTGGGTATTGGTTAGCAAAAACGGTTAAGACATTGATTCGTACGATCACTTCTCCACAACGCTCTGCGAGAATTGCATTTCAAACTGGACAACGTATCTACCCGGGCTTAGGTTTTGTGTTGGTTGGAATAAGCATACTGATGAGCGCGGCTGCTTGGATTACTATATTCACGCTTTTCCCTCTTCTTTTATTAAAACTACCCGCTGTTCTTTCTGGTCCACTTGCCGCCGGATTAAGTCAGATTGCCCAAGCTTTTTCACTTTCTTCTATCTCAGTAGGATCTTTAACTATAAAAACCGTTGCCGTTGGCGGAATTATTTTGGGTATGGTGACGGTGGGTGTTAGTTTCCTTCTCAAAGGAGCAGCAAAATTAACTGAATTATGGCCTGTTGGAAATGGCGTCAACAAAGAAGAGTTAGGAAAAGAAGGGGTTAATGAGCTTATTGGCCAAAAAACCCCTGGAGAAAATAATATTCCAATTAAAAAATCCCATATGAGTATTTCGGGGATGCTTCTGAATGAATCTTACAAAAAAAATCACGAAGATCGCATTAAAAAATCTTCATCCAAAGAAAATGGACCCTTAGTTAGCAAGGGTAAAGCGGAAGCGAATTCTCCTCCACAAGGTAAAAAAATTAACCCTTCAGAACTGATATTATCCACAAAAAACTCACTGAGCTCTCTTCTAGATACCCATGGTATACATCAATCGTCGAAAGTGTTACCGGCCCGTGAGTCCAAACGCCCCCAGATTGCCCAGCCTAATTCCAAAACCGTCACTAAACAAAGCTAGAAGCTAGTATATTCTCATTTGACAATCTCCTCTCAAGCACCTAACATAAGCCCCCTCTAGAGAGGATCGGATATAATGAAAAGAACATTTCAACCCAGTGTTTTAAAAAGAAAAAGAACCCATGGCTTTCGCGCAAGAATGGCAACCAAAAACGGTCGAGCTGTGCTTAGCCGAAGAAGAGCAAAAGGTCGCGCCCGACTTGCAGTTTAACACCTGCTTTTCTAGGCACGAACGGCTTTCCAGTAAAACCGACTTTGCTCAACTTTTCGATAAGTCAAACCAACGCAAACTTAAAAGCCATTTTTTTATCGCGCTCCATAAAAAAAATGATGGCTCATTAGCTCGTCTCGGTATTGTCGTTAAAAAGCATACAGTTACTCAAGCCGTACTTCGCAATCAAGTGCGGCGTGTGATTCGAGAAAGCTTTCGGCAATCAAAAGAATTGTTAAAAGGGCTTGATATTGCACTGGTTTTGCGTTCAAATTGTACAGCCTTAGATAAAAGAGCGCTTCGAGTTGCCGCTGATAAGTTATGGCTAGATTTAATTTCTGCATGCAAATCATCTTAATTGCACTAATCAAAATTTACCGTTTCGCTTTCAGTGCTTTATTCGGTCATTGTTGCCGATTCGACCCAACTTGCTCTGCTTATGCTTTGATGGCGATAAAAAAATACGGCTGCTTGAAAGGAATTTATTTAACTGTGGGACGTTTACTCCGCTGCCATCCTTGGCACGCTGGGGGACATGATCCTGTTTTATAACCATAGAAGATTGCTATGTTAGAGAATATGTTAGATTACCTACGCATTACATTGTTCACCTTACTTTTGATCCTTGGCTTTTTTGTTTTTCAAGCTTGGGACCAAGATCATCCAGCGCTTGTTTTGCCAACCCCAACTATGGCTGCGAATGCCAATCATTTTGTGCCCGATTTATCGGCAGGGGTGACCCAGGTTACTCAAGCTGAAACACCGATGCCAGCCACGGCAGTTCCAGCTGTAAGCAGCGATGCTAAAGGAGAATTGGTCGAGGTCACGACCGATCGATTTGGCATCACGATCGACACGTTAGGTGGCGATATTCTTGCGGTTAAATTACTGCAATATCCTGAATCGTTAGGTTCCAAGACGCCTTATATTTTATTAAATGATGATCCGAAGACTCGATATATCGCAGAAAGTGGATTGTTGAGTGCGCTTGGGCCAGATACGAAAGAACGCCAAGCTTTATTTATACCCGAGCAAACAACTTACACGTTGGCCCCTAACCAAAATGAATTAACTGTCCGGTTAAATTGGGAAAAGGATGGTCTTAAGGTTACGAAACGATTTACGTTTACGCGTGATAGTTATGAAGTCAAAGTAGCCTACGATATTGATAACCAGGCAAATACAACTTGGGTGGGCAATCGTTACACTCAACTTGCACGGATGAATACACCACCAGAAAGCCAAGGCGGATTAATCAGCTTAACAACTTTCTTTGGGGCAGCGGTTTCTACACCACAAAAACCTTTTGAAAAATTAACATTCAAAGATTTGCAGCAGAGTAAAGTAAATACCGTTGCTAAAGACGGGTGGGCTGCGATGATCCAACATTACTTTATCAGTGCATGGGTTGCTGATACCTCAGAAGAATCACACTATTACTCTAACGTAACCCCTACTGGTTTATATTCTATTGGCATGATGGGTCCATCGTTAACTGTGCCGCCCCAAGGAAAATTAACCACCGAAGCTAAGTTTTATGCGGGGCCAACGATTGCAAGTGAATTGGAAAAGACATCGCCAACCTTAAAACTCTCTATCGATTATGGTTGGTTTTGGTTTATTTCCGGCATCATTTTTTGGATGATGCAAAAAATTTATGATGTTGTTGGTAATTGGGGCTGGTCCATTGTTTTAGTCACGATCGTCATCAAGCTTTTATTCTACAAACTATCCGCAAAAAGCTATCGTTCAATGAGTGCATTAAAAATGCTGCAACCTCGGATCGAATTATTGAAGGAACGTTTTGGCGAGGATAAACAGAAATTAACCCAAGCAACGCTTGAGCTTTATCGAAGCGAAAAAGTAAATCCGATGAGCGGTTGTTTGCCTATTCTTATTCAAATTCCTGTGTTTATTGCACTCTACTGGGTTTTGGTTGAAAGCGTGCAATTACGTCAAGCTCCTTGGATTTTGTGGATTCATGACCTTTCCCAAAAAGACCCTTATTATATTTTGCCACTTTTGATGGGTCTTTCGATGTTTGTTCAACAACGGTTGAATCCACCACCACCCGATCCTTTGCAAGCTAAAGTGATGATGGCGATGCCCATTGTTTTTACCTTCTTATTTAAAGACTTTCCAGCTGGATTGATGTTGTATTGGTTTGTTAATAATACACTTTCATTCTTACAACAATGGCATGTCATGCGTCAGCTTACCCACAGTAGCAATGTTAAAAAATGACACGATCGTCGCTCAAGCAACACCGAAAGGTTTTGGTGGTGTTGCGATTGTTAGAGTTTCAGGGCCGCAAGTTAAAAGCATTGCGACCCTGTTAACCGGTCAACCACTTCCTCCTCGTCAAGCAACGCTTCGAACTTTTCTCGCAGCTGATGGTGAAACCATCGATACAGGTATCGCTTTATTTTTCCCCGGTCCGCAATCCTTTACCGGCGAAGATGTCTTAGAGTTACAAGGACATGGTGGTCCGATTGTCGTTGATTTGATAATTGAATCTGTACTGCATGCTGGCGCTCGTCTTGCTGAACCGGGAGAATTTTCAGAGCGCGCTTTTTTAAATGGTAAGATTGATCTCGCCCAAGCGGAAGCGATCGCAGATTTAATTCAAGCCAATTCTAAAGAAGCGACGCGTGCTGCCCAACGCACTCTCCAAGGGGAATTTTCGCATGCTATTTTTTCCCTGCAGGAAAAAATTTTATCATTACGGATTTATTTAGAAGCCTCGATTGATTTTTCTGATGAAGAAATTGATTTTTTAAAAGATGAAAACATCTTACAACGTTGGCACGTCATCCTTGCTGAATTAGATCAATTACAAATTAAATCGCATCAAGGGAGTCTTTTGCGTGAAGGGATTAATATAGTTATTGCGGGACGTCCTAATGTTGGTAAATCTAGTTTGCTGAATGCGCTAAGCTGCAAAGCAGTTGCGATTGTAACGTCTATTCCCGGAACCACCCGTGATGTAATGCGCCAATCTATTTTAATTGATGGCATCCCATTACATATTATTGATACAGCCGGGTTGCGGGATAGCACAGATGAAATTGAACAAGAAGGGATAAGGCGAGCTCATGATGAAATTAAACAAGCGGATTTAATTTTACATGTCATTGACCGAGATTCATCTCTTGATGATTGGAAAATGGAGCAAGCGAATTGTCCCATTTTATTAATACAAAATAAAATTGATTTAACACCGCACGAGCCCTTTGTTCAAACATTAAAAGATCAAGTCATCATTCACCTTTCAGCTAAAACCGGAGCTGGTCTCACCTTATTGAAAAATGAAATTAAGCGTTGCATCGGGTGGCAACCACAAGAAGCGAGCGGTTCTTTTTATGCAAGACGTCGCCATTTAGAAGCGCTTGTTCAAACCAAAAAACATGTTCTTACCGGTTTAGAACAATTAGCTCACCACCATTCCATCGAACTTTCTGCTGAAGAATTGCGCTTAGCCCACCTTGCGCTTGCAACGATAACCGGTGAAATAACCTCAGATGACTTGTTAGGTCATATCTTTTCTAACTTCTGCATTGGTAAGTAGATCCGCTTCACTTTTTTCGAAAGACCACTGAACTATAACCCTCTCTTGCGAAAATATTGTAAAATAAGTGACATTTGCATTTACCCAAGGAGAGTAACATGGATTTATTAGCAAGAAGTTGGAGAGGCGAGGCATCGCTTGCCAAGGCATTTTGGATTGTCTATGTTTTATTCGGCATTCTTATCGCACTACTCATTACATTAATTTTCTCATTGGCTATGCCTGACTTTAATTATATGAACTATCAATATAAGATCATGGCGATTCAATTTCCGTATACGTTATTTAGTGCAATATGCGTCTGGCGGTGTGCTAAAAACTCAACGTTTATTTGGCGAATTTTAGCTCGTATCATTGTTGCTATTGGTGTTATTGGTGGCATCTTTAATATCGTACATGCGATCAATCCACCAACCGTTGTTGAAACAACTAAAACCACCACCGTTAGAGAGCAAACTGCAACTTAAGCAATGAAAAAATACCGTAATCGCGCGCAGGCAGGCCAAGTTTTAGCGGAGATTTTACGAGCTTCATCACTCTCTGTTGATGCGGTGCTTGCCTTACCGCGCGGTGGTGTTCCTGTTGCATCTGTTATTGCTAAAACTCTAAACGCGCCGTTAGATGTATTTATCGTCAGAAAATTAGGCGTTCCTGGCCATGAAGAACTTGCGATGGGCGCCATTGCCAGTCCCGATGTTTGTGTGTTTAACGAATCAATTATTCGCGATTTGAATATTGATCAAGCGGATATTAACGAAGAGATTTCAAACGAACGAAAAGAATTAAAAAGACGCGAACACCTATATCGACATAATAAGACTCCACTCGTCCTCGCCAATAAGGTAGTCGTCCTGGTTGATGATGGGATCGCGACGGGTGCTTCCATGCGTGCAGCAATTCTTGCATTGAAACAATTATCTCCCAAACAAATTATCTTAGCCGTCCCCGTTGCCGATGCGGAAATGATTCATTCCTTTGCCCCCTTAGTCGATCAAGTTATCTGCCCCTTACAACCCGATTCCCTGGTCGCAGTCGGTGCATGGTATGACGATTTTACGCAAACGGAAGATAGCGAGGTCCAAGCATTGTTAGAATGAGAAACTTTCACTGCCAGTAGTCCCGGGTTTAACGAAGCGAAACCTGGGACTGCCACCCGATCGTTACCAAACTACCCTAAAAACCCACGGAAAGGATTATCCTTCGGCCGTTGTAACCAATTATCAGCTGAGTATTCCGAATGTTTTGACATCACATGAAGTGAATAGGCGTTCCTTGAAATAGGAGAAATATTTTCTTTACTCATGTGGGGCAGCAAGCCGTTCAAAACAACTAAACTTCCACGTGGGACTTCGAGAGGAATCATTTTTTCCATAGGCCATGGCGTGTCATCATAAACTTCATAGGCAATACGATTATTTTTATTGCGCAGCATTCGTGTTTTAAGAGGGATTTGATGGCCACCTGGGATAACCCATAGGCAACCATTGTCGATGGTAGCATCTTGTAACGCAAACCATAAGCCAGTGATGGGTTGATCTTGGACGAATAAATAAGTGCTATCTTGGTGGGGCGTCACTTCGCCCCCAATAAAAGGTTGTTTGCAAATATACATTGATTGAATAATGATTGGATCAATAATTTCCAAATCCCTACAAAGTACTGCAGTTTTATGAAGGCGACTAAAACAGTTAAAAATCGGATCCAAATCATGCAGTGCATGGCCAATTTTATTAATACTGTAAAGTTTATTTGATTTTAATTCGCCATCTTCATTAATCGCACCTTCTTCAAAAAAGAAACGGATTTTATCGCCCGACTCTAAGAAATAAAGTGTTTTTTCATGATGTTGATCAAGTGTGGAAAAAATAGTGCGAACACCAGTTTCATCCCAGTTTTCAATTAATTTTCGAGCATGCTCAACTAACATTTCACAAAGGTCTTCAGTAATAAAGTTTTTTAAAACTAAATAGCCATCGTGTTGATAACTTTGTTTTTGTTGCGCAGTCAAAATGCTTCTTGTCGTCAACGTTGATTGCGGAGATCGAGTGGTAATCATGACATTATTTCCTTAAATATTTGCTATAGCATGTGCAAGCATGGCACCCAGCGTAATATTATTTTTCAATAATTGAATATTGGCTTGTAAACTTTTTCCTTCCGTCGCATGCATCACTTCGTTCAAAATAAAAGGCGTTATTTCTTTGCCCTGCAAATCTTTTTCAGCGGCTTGTCGCAATGCTTCATTAATAACAGGTTCAATGTATTCCACGGGAATTTCATCTTCTTTTGGAATAGGATTTGCGATTAAAATACTAGAAGTCATGCCTAACTGCCAATGCACTTTCAACAGCTTAACTAACTCAGGAAGCGTATCAATACGTGCGGGTAATTTATAATTTGTTTCAGCTGTGTAGAATGCTGGAAGGGTATGAGTACGATAACCCACAATAGGAATACCGAACGTTTCTAGAAATTGTAAGGTTTTAGGTAAATCTAAAATAGCCTTAACGCCTGAGGAAACAACTGCCATCGGTGTTCTTGCCAATTCAATTAAATCTGCAGACACATCTTGTTCGCTCCCTCGATGCACCCCACCAATTCCGCCTGTTGCAAAAACTTTAATGCCGGCGGCATCAGCACAATAAAGCGTCGCAGCGACGGTCGTACCCGCGCTTAAACCTTGGCTTAAAAGGTAGGGTAGATCGCGAGTGCTCGCTTTAAAAACGTTGGGTTCATGGACTAAGTATTCAAGGTCACTGGGGGTTAATCCAATTTTAATTTTACCTTTAATAATTGCAATGGTTGCAGGGACGACGGCATGGGCTTTTACAATTCTTTCTAGCGTTTGGGCGGTTTCTAGATTATGGGGATAGGGCAATCCGTGGGTGATAACTGTTGATTCCAAGGCAAGAATAGGTTTTTTATGTTTGAGTGCATCTTCAACTTCCGGTGAATATTCAAAAAATTGTTGCATTACCGATTCCTTAGTTTTTTATGTCAGGTTTTCTATCGGCCGTAGCTTACACCTAACTCGATTTTATCTAGTAAATGTTTTTGTATCTGATTCATCAATTGATTGATATTAAATTTTTTTGCAGGTGTTAGCATTTGATCGAGAGCATAAAGTGTAAATACATAATAGTGTGTTGCGCCTGCAGGAGGACACGGACCATTATATTGTTTTTTATTCCAACTATTCATTCCCATTACGATAGGTGGTGGAAAAAGGGAAATCCCTTCTTTCAAACTATTAACTTGCGGAGGAATATTGTAAATAACCCAATGATAAAATGATCCTGATGGTGCGTCTAAATCAACAAAAGTTAATGCTAAAGATTTCGTTTGTGAAGGGATTCCTTCCCAAGATAATTGCGGAGATATATCTCTGCCGTCACAAGTATAGCGATCTAATAAATTGCCTTGAGAGTGGAAAGAGCCACTCTTCATTAAAAATAAATTATTATCCTGCGGCGTTATTTCAGCATGAATTCCAGGGCAAAAGAGCATCAAAATAAGGGTGATGAAAATCTTTTTCATGAATGTATCCTGAAAAGTTGTCATCCCAGTTTAAACTGAGATGACATCCTATAGTCTTACTAGATTAAATTAATAAACCGATAAGGTCTTTTCCCATCGCGCTGCTTTCCAATCCCACGTGGTGCATTTCTTTTCATCCATATTGTATTTGCTGCATGCCCAATAACCTTCGACCCAAGCAACGCCACTTGGAGAGTTTTCATATTGGCAAACTCGATGTTCTGCAAGCCAAACATCTTGATACCAACCTTCTTTAATCGTAAAACAGTTGATGAAGCCAGAAGGTGTATCGATTACTTCTTTCGGCGCAGGAACGGCAGTGACAATGATAGGACGGTCCACTACGGTTTGAGTGGTTGTCAGCGTTTGTTCACTTTGCGCAAAACCCATCGAAATTAATGCAGAACTGCCTAATACGGAGAGAATGATCTTTTTGATGAACATAAAACACTTCCTTGTGCTCAGAGAGATAATCGATGAGCATAACATAGTTAGAAAGTGAAGGTAGCGGGCGGGTTGGGATGGTTGATCATGCCATGGCTGGGTTAACAAGATCTCCAAGTTTGGCTGGAAGAAGACCTTGTTAAATGATGGGGAGATGCGTTAACACCAAATAAAATGACCGGGGTTTCAAAGGATCTAAGTCAGCCGGTCACGCGCAATTTTTTCTGCTATTTCGTTTGTTGCACGGTTTTCATGATCAGCGCGTTCAAAAATATCGTAAACGGTATGGTAAATATTATTAATTTGTTCCATCGATTTTTTCATATCACCATGGTCATAAATAACGGCAACATGAATTAACCCACCGGCATTGATTAAGAAATCAGGGGCATAAAGAATGTCGCGTTCATGGAGTAAAGCACCATAATGATGGTGGGCTAATTGATTATTAGCAGAACCCGCCACTATTTTTGCGCGTAATTGCTTGATGGTTTTGAGATTAAGGACTGCACCAAGTGCGCAAGGCGCAAAGACATCTACATCAGCATGATAAATCTCATCCGGATGGCAGACCGAAACACCAATATCATCGACACACCGCTGGATAGCTTTAATGTTGATATCAGCTACGGTAATTTCCGCGCCTAAGGCTTTTAATTCTTTCGATAAGTAATAACCTACGTGGCCTGCGCCTTGGATTGCGACACGGATGCCCGCTAATGATTCTCGACCTAATTTAAAACGCACTGCAGCTTCAATTGCTCGACGCACACCTAGGGCTGTGAGAGGAGAGGGATCACTGTCTGCCCCGGATTTGGTAGTACAAGTAACGTATGGGGTTTTTCTCGCAATAATATCCATTTCCAGTGGACTTGTACCGCTATCGACAGCAGTAACATAACGTCCACCTAACTCATTTACAAATTCGCCAAACATTTCAAAATAAGCCTCGCGATCTTTAATTTCCTTTGGCTTAATCAAAACAGCTTTAGCACCACCATGGGCTAAATTATTAATAGCAGCTTTATAACTCATCATATAGCCTAAACGTAAGGCATCCTCCATGGCTTTATCCACGGTTTGATAAGCGACGAGTCTCGCGCCACCGATCGCGGGACCTCGCTTCAAATTATGAATCGCTATGATCGCTTTTAAACCGGTTTTATTGTCTATTTTGGTATGAATTTCGCCGAAGCCTAGATATTCTGCGTAACGCATGAGGCTATCGAGGACGGTGTAGCGAACCCTTTTACGGGGAAAACGTTCGGATTGATTAGATTGACTCGCCACCACTTCGACCATGACCGCAACTCCTTTTCAGTACCGGTAATTCAGCATTTCAATATGACGAATGAAAAAAGTGTCAAGCAGATGTCGCTTAAGCGCGCTCACCGCGCGCTTGTTTTTTCAAACGTTGTACAGCACGAATTTGTGCTGTTATTTCGGCAAGTTCAGCTGTTGCTTTCGCAACATCCATGGCAGAAGATTTGCCCGCTAAAACGCGTTCTGCTTGTTCTTTCGCAGCAATAGCTTGTGCCTCGTCAATGTCGGTCGCGCGCATTGCAGTATCTGCTAATACTGAAACGATATAAGGTTGAACTTCTAACATGCCACCAGAAATGTAAAAAACATCTTCACTCTGATCAGCCATAATGGCGCGGACATAACCAGGACGAAGTGTTGTGAGTAATTGAGAGTGACCTGGTGCTACGCCTAATTCGCCTAGCTCACCAGAAACAAAAACCATTGAGACATCGCCTGAAAAAATTTGCCGTTCAGCACTGACAATATCTAAATGCAACTTGTGGACGTTCATAATGTCTTAGCCTTTTCGACCGCTTCATCAATGCTACCAACCATGTAAAAAGCTTGCTCGGGAAGTTGATCGTATTCACCATTTAAAATACCTTTGAAACCCCGAATCGTTTCTTTAATTGAAACGTAACGTCCGGGCGTACCGGTGAAAACTTCAGCGACGAAGAAGGGTTGTGAAAGGAAACGTTGAACGCGACGAGCGCGAGAAACGATTTGCTTATCTTCTTCTGAAAGCTCATCCATCCCTAAAATGGCGATAATATCTTTTAATTCTTTATAGCGTTGCAAAGTTCTTTGGACGGCAAGTGCAACTTCATAATGTTCTTGGCCAACGACTAATGGATCCAGCTGACGACTGGTGGAATCGAGCGGGTCAATAGCAGGATAAATACCTAATTCAGCAATTTGCCTTGATAAGACAACCGTTGCATCCAAATGGGCAAAGGTGGTTGCAGGGGATGGATCGGTTAAATCATCCGCAGGCACATAAACCGCTTGTACGGAGGTAATTGATCCTGTTTTTGTTGAAGTGATCCGTTCTTGTAACACACCCATTTCTTCAGCTAGGGTTGGTTGATAACCTACAGCCGAAGGAATTCGACCTAAGAGAGCTGATACTTCAACACCCGAGAGGGTATAACGGAAAATATTATCCACAAATAATAAGACGTCTTTCCCTTCATCACGGAAACCTTCGGCAATAGTTAACCCGGTTAATCCAACGCGTAATCGATTACCTGGCGGCTCATTCATTTGACCGTAAACGAGTGCAACTTTATCTAATACATTTGATTCTTTCATTTCCAAATAGAAATCGTTCCCTTCACGAGTTCTCTCACCCACACCCGTAAAGACGGAATAACCACTGTGTTCGATGGCAATATTACGAATTAATTCCAACATGTTAACCGTTTTACCCACACCGGCACCGCCGAATAAACCAACCTTGCCACCTTTTGCAAAAGGACAAATTAAGTCGATGACTTTAATGCCCGTTTCCAATAATTCTTGGGCGGGCGCTTGCTCAGCAAAAGATGGTGGTGGACGGTGAATCGGTAAATGTTGATCGGTGTTAATGGGGCCTGCTTCATCTATAGGCTCACCCAAAACATTCATGATACGACCCAGTGTTGGTTTGCCGACTGGAACTAAAATGGGCTTGCCCGTATTTTTCACTGACATACTGCGACGCAAGCCGTCAGTGGTGCCCATGGCAATTGTACGTACGACACCGTCGCCAAGTTGTTGTTGAACTTCAAGCACGAGGCCTGCATCGTTTACTTTGAGCGCGTCATAAATTCTTGGAACTTCTTCGTTATGAAACTCAACGTCTACGACTGCCCCAATAATTTCAACAATTTTACCTTCATTCATTTGTGTCATGGCTTACCTCAATCAATGTCTCGCTCAATTTCTTAACAATATATTCCAATGTTCTTTATTATGTTGCTCAGCACTTAGAGAACTGATGCACCCGCAACAATTTCAGATAACTCTCGGGTAATCGCTGCTTGTCTTGCTTTGTTATAGGCCAATTGTAAACTTGCCATTAAATCAGAAGCGTTATCGGTTGCGTTTCGCATTGCAAGCATACGTGCAGCTTGTTCACAGGCAATATTTTCAATAACCCCGCGATAGACAATGGATTCAACATAGCGAGTTAACAGTCGATTTAACAATTCCGGCGCACTATCAGGTTCGTAAATATAATCCCAATGATGTTGAATAGTCGTGTCTTCTGAAGGAGTAAGCGGCAACAATTGTTCGATGCGCGGTTCTTGACGCATGGTACTTACAAATTCATTGGAGGCGAGATAAAGGGCATCAATAGTTCCAGCAAGATAATTATCCAGCATTACTTTTACAACACCAATTAAGTCACTGAGCGAAGGTGCATCGCCTAAATCTTTTTTGTAGGCAACGATATGGCCACCAACACGTTTGAAGAAGCTCATGGATTTATTGCCAATTAAGCATAAATCAACTTCAATATGCTGCTCAAATTGCTGCTTAATAGTTTTCACAGCAAGTTTTAATAAGTTGCTATTTAAACCGCCGCAAAGCCCACGATCAGTGGTGACGATAATGTAACCGACACGTTTAACGGGGCGTTGTTGCATATAAGGATGTTGGTATTCAGCATGACCGCGGGCAACATGACTAATTACTTCTGCAATTTTCTTTGCATAAGGAATTGCTTTTTGCATCCGATCTTGCGTTTTACGCATTTTACTTGCTGCCACCATTTCCATGGCTTTTGTAATTTTTTGCGTATTCTTAATGCTGTGAATCTTTAGGCGTATCTCTTTTGCAATGGCCATAAGCGCCTCTTAATCCCACGACT
Source organism: Gammaproteobacteria bacterium (assembly GCA_013816845.1). Lineage (NCBI taxonomy): Bacteria > Pseudomonadati > Pseudomonadota > Gammaproteobacteria > Gammaproteobacteria bacterium. Next base: position 106,791 of record JACDDU010000003.1, on the reverse strand, counting down.
GCGTAGTTTTAAAGCTTTCTAATAAAGTACGTAAGGTTTGGATCACTTCGTCATTGTAATCACCGGTATCATTAATCTTTTGCATGAAATCTTTATAATTGGTCTGCAAATAAGCATAAAGTTCTTGTTCAAAGTTAGCGATACGATTCACCGGAACATCGTCTAAGTAACCTTGATCAGCAGCAAATAAAACGGTCGCCATATCTGCAACAGAAAGTGGCTGGTATTGTTTTTGTTTCATGACTTCAGTGGTGCGTTGTCCACGTTCAAGTTGTTTACGGGTTGCTTCGTCTAAGTCTGACAAAAATTGCGAGAAGGCAGCCAATTCACGATATTGCGCTTGCGCAATACGAATACCACCGGCCAATTTTTTCATAATCTTTGTTTGGGCAGCGCCACCGACACGCGAAACAGATAAGCCGGCATTGATCGCAGGACGAATACCTGAATTAAATAAATCAGTTTCTAAAAATATTTGTCCATCAGTAATAGAAATCACGTTGGTGGATACAAAGGCTGAAACGTCGCCCGCTTGTGTTTCGATGACAGGCAGTGCGGTAAGTGAACCGGTTTTTCCTTTGACTTTTCCATCGGTTTGTCGCTCAACGTAAACTGGATTCACGCGGGAAGCACGTTCGAGCAAGCGCGAGTGGAGATAAAAAATATCACCGGGATACGCTTCACGACCTGGTGGTCGACGCAGCAATAATGAAATTTGACGATAAGCCCAAGCGTGCTTGGTTAAATCATCGTAAATAATAAGGGCATCTTCCCCGCGATCACGGAAGTATTCACCCATGGCACAGCCTGCATAAGGTGCAATGTATTGCATTGCAGCAGGTTGCGCAGCTGTTGCTGCAACAATCGTGGTGTGTTTCATTGCATCATGTTCTTCAAGCTTTCGGACAACCGCTGCAACGGAAGAAGCTTTTTGACCAATCGCAACATAAATACATTTCACACCGGTATCGCGCTGATTAATAATGGCATCAATAGCAATTGCTGTTTTACCTGTTTGACGGTCACCAATAATTAATTCACGTTGACCTCTTCCAATTGGAACCATGGAATCGATTGCTTTAATCCCTGTTTGTAACGGCTGGGAAACAGGTTGACGGAAGACAACGCCGGGCGCTACTTTTTCTACGGGTGATGAATACGCTGAATGGATAGGACCTTTACCATCGATGGCATTTCCTAAGGCATCCACAACACGACCAAGTAAGGCTTCACCCACTGGTACTTCTAAAATTCGACCGGTACATTTAGCAGTTTGACCTTCTGATAAAGCCTCGGTAGAACCGAGAATAACAGCACCAACTGAATCCCGTTCAAGGTTCAGTGCTAAACCGTAAGTTTGTTCAGCAAATTCAATCATTTCCCCTTGCATAACATCTGCTAGACCGGTTAAACGGACGATACCGTCTTTTACACTGACAATTTTGCCTTCAGTACGAACTTCAGGTCTTAAGTCAAAATGGACAATGCGTTCTTTGATTAGCTCGCTAATTTCGGTGGGACTTAATTGTTTTACTTGCATAGTATTTACCTTCAAAAATTTACCCGGTCAGGTCTTCCAGTAAGCGTGTTAACTTGCCACGAATCGACCCATCAATCACACGGTCGCCAATGTGAATAATGGCCCCACCCATGATATTTGGATCAATTTCTTCGCGTAATATAACAGTACGTGACAAGCGTTTCGTCAATGCTTCCGTTAACTTTTGTTTATACGTGGCATCTAAATCAACTGCAGTGACAATACGAACCGTGCTTTCTTTTTCGTATTGCGCTAAGTACGTATTAAATAATTCAGCAATTTCAGGTATGGCGGTAAAGCGATTATGAAGAGCAATGAGTCGTAAAAAATTTCGCCGTTCTGTATCCAAATACGGCGTTAAGATATTTTCTAATAACTCAGACCAATGCTTTACAGTGAAGTCTGGATTCTTAAGTAAGGACAGTGTTGCTTGATCGCGCATAACAAGAGCTGCCATATCAAGAAAAACTTTCCAGCTTTCAAAAGCCTGCTGCTCACGTGCATAGTCAAAAGCCGCGCGGGCATAAGGTCGTGCGATACCAATGAAACTTGCCATGGTTAGATCTCAGCTGCCAGTTTGTTTAGCAAATCATCATGAACGGAGGCGTCTAAATTACGTTCAATAATTTTTTCTGCACCGGTGACGGCAAGGAGTGCAAGCTTGTTCTTCAATGTTTCTCTCGCCTGCGCAATTTCTTTTTCTATCTCACCTTGCGCCATTTCAATGATACGCTTGCCTTCTTCTTTGGCTTGGCCTTTTGCTTCATCGACGAGCCTTGCTGAGTGAACATTTGCTTGCTCTATAATTTGCGTTGCTTGTTGTTTTGCTTCGCGAATAACGGAAAATGCCTTGTGCTCAGCCATTTCAAGTTCACGCTTGCTTTGCTCGGCAGCTTGTAAGCCAGATACAATTTTTTTCTCGCGATCATGAATGGTCTTGATGACAGGAGGCCAAACGTACTTCATCGTAAACCAAACAAAAATTGCAAAAGTAATAAATTGGCCAAATATTGTGGCATTAATATCCATTATTTTTCCTCGCTAAAAATAAATAATTTTAGCCAACCGCAGGTCGTGCTGTGTTAAGAACAACATTTAAAAATGGATTGGTTGCAAAGAATAAAATTAAACCCATAACGATCGAAATAACCGCGAACGCATCAACCAAGCCTGCAACGATAAACATACGAATCATCAACATAGGGCCGAGTTCAGGTTGTCTTGCAACACCTTCTAAAAACTTACCACCTAAAACGCCAAAGCCAATTGCAGTCCCAAGGGATGCTAAGCTGATTAAAAGACCGGCAGCCAAAACACTATAACTTTGTACTTGGCCTACAATGCTCACGATATCCATGGATCCTCCTCACTCTTCAATTAATGGTTAACAATTTAAATTTTTTAATGCGCATCGTGCGCCATGCTCAGGTAAATAATAGCCAGCATCATGAATAAAAAGGCTTGTAAGGTGATGACTAAAATATGAAAAATAGACCACAAAATTCCTGGCGGCCATTGCATCCACCACGGCATAATCGCGATTAAGATGAAAATTAATTCGCCTGCAAACATGTTGCCAAAAAGTCGCAGAGCAAGTGAGATGGGCTTTACGAATTCTTCGATCAGCCGAAACATAAAATTAATAGGAAACAAATAAGGTCCAAAAGGGAAGGTCAACATTTCTTTTAAAAGCTTACCTTTCTTTGCGCGCAAATTGAAAAAGATAATCAGTAAGAAAATAGAAATCGACATGGCAAAGGTTGCATTGGGATCCGCAGTGGGGACTGCTTTAAAATAAGGTACACCAAAAAACCCCACGATTTTAGGAATTAAATCTACGGGTAACAAGTCCATCGCATTCATGAAGAATATCCACAGAAAAAGCGTCAATGCGAGTGACGGCATGAAGGTGCTTTTATGATGGAAAATTTCATGGACTGAATCATTGACAAATTCATGTGCAATTTCAACGCTATTTTGCAGTTTCCCTGGTACTTCTTTCATACGGCTTGCAACATAGCGCATGCAAAAACATAGCGCGAATGCGATTGTAATCGATACAATTAATGTATCGAGATTGAGTGACCAAAAGCCACCGCCCTCACCAATGGTCATGGTTTTTAAATTGAGCGTTAAATGCTCAAGATGATGTTGTATATATTGTCCAGGGGTAATCATACTAGCCTCGACCATCTACCCGCTCCTCAGTTGCTGTTGTCATTGTTGGTCCTGAAAATTGCCATACACAGACAATCCAGAACGACACCATGGCACCCACTAAGCCAATGAGGACGGATAATAAACTAACTGGCAAGTATTTCACAATAAGTACAAAACAGAGTGCAGAAAAAATCATTTTTAACATTTCGCCAATAAAAAAAGCTGCGACAAAATGATAAATTTGTTGGGCACCTACGTATCGAAATACTAACCAAACGAATATCAAATTCGGCAAGCCGTAACTTAAGCCGCCGGCAAAAACGGAAATCGCATCATGTTGTCCACGAATGATGAAAGCCCCTACTGCTAAGATCAGCACACCACATAGTTGCCAAAGCACAAGCCGATAAGCTTTTCCTTGGATCACAGCTTGGAGTGATTTGGTGGCCATTGATGACTAATCCAGCAAGATTGCGGAGTATAAAGAAGTGCCGGGACCTTGGCAATTGTTTCCGGGAAGTTTGGTTAATACGGCGTGGTGTCACGCCGCGTCCAATTAAGCTTTCAAGGCGTAGGCTAATTCGTTTTGCAAATCGATCGCCGATTCGATGCCTACAGAAAGGCGGATTAAATTATCCGTAATGCCCAATTCTTCTCGTTTGGCAACCGGTAAACTTGCATGTGTCATGGAAGCTGGATGTTCAATTAAACTTTCAACGCCGCCTAAACTTTCGGCGAGTGCAAAAAGATGACACCGTTCAAGCATACGCTTTGTGCCAGCTAAATCTTTTTTGAGTTTGAGGGAAATCATTCCCCCTGGTAGTAACATTTGCGATTTTGCCAGTTGGTATTGCGGATGGCTAGGAAGGCCAGGGAAAATAACTTCTTGAACTGCTTCATGTTGTTGTAACCAATTGGCAAGCAACATCGCATTCTCTGCATGAGCGTGCATACGCACATGTAAGGTTTTTAAGCCGCGAAGAATTAAAAAGCTATCAAAGGGAGAGGCAATGGCACCGACTGAATTTTGCAAAAATGCAATTTTTTCTCCTAGCTCGTCTGATTCGGTAACAATCGCACCACCCACAACGTCAGAATGGCCATTTAAATATTTGGTAGCGGAGTGAACCACAATATCAAATCCAAATTCTATTGGCCGCTGAATAATAGGTGTGGCAAACGTATTATCTGCAACGGTAAGTAGCTGGTTGTCACTTGCGACCGCTTTAATTGCCTTCAGATCAATAAGCTTCAACATGGGATTAGTCGGTGTTTCAACCCAAACCATGCGTGTTTCTTTTTTAATAGCATTTTTTAAATTGGCAGCATCAGTTAAGTCAACAAAAGAAAAACTTAACCCTGCTGAAAATTTTCTGACTCGTTCAAATAAGCGATAACTACCGCCGTACACATCATCGCAGACGACCACATGGTCGCCGGGTTTCAATAATTCTAAAATAGTTGCAATGGCTGCCATGCCTGATGCAAACGCAAATCCCCGTGGTCCCGATTCTAGATCTGCAATACAGGCTTCAAGCGCTTTGCGAGTAGGATTGTGTGTCCGCGAATATTCATACCCTTTGTGCTTGCCTGGGCTTTCTTGCACATAAGTTGAAGTGGCGAAAATGGGCGTCATAATAGCGCCTGTACTGGGATCGGGGGCTTGCCCAGCATGGATGACGCGTGTCGCAATATTTTCTTTGGGTTTGTCCATGTCAATCCTTGTCTTGAAAGTGAAATCCCTGACTTTTTAACCAATTATTATCAACAAATTTAGATAAATAATTACGAATGCCATCTGGTAAAATAACTAAACAACGTTGACCTTCTTTGAGACGACGAGCGGCGAGCAACGCAGCCCAAACGGCTGTACCGGCCGAGCCACCAACGAGCAAACCTTCTTCCCGCATCATGCGTCTCGCCATCGAAAATGAGTCTTCATCATGGACTTTAATGTATTCATCGATGACTTGGTCATTCAAAACTTCTGGGAAAAAATCATAGCCTATGCCTTCAACCAAATAAGGCTGAAGATCATGACCACCACCAAGAATAGAGCCGTAGGGATCAACACCTACGATGTGGATCGCGGGATTTGCTTCCTTTAAACGTTTGCCAACGCCTGAAATAGTTCCGCCCGTTCCCACACCCATCACGACCATCGCTAAATTATCCCCCATGTCATCTAAAATTTCTTGCGCAGTCAATTCATAATGTGCAGCAGGGTTATTGAGGTTACTGTATTGGTTAAGCCAATGCGCATTGGGAATTTCTTGTTGCAAACGTTTTGCTAAAGAAAGATGGCTGTCTGGGTCATCCCATTTTGCTTCAGTTGGGGTGCGATAAATTTTGGCGCCCAATGATTCTAAGATGACTTCTTTTTCGCGGCTCATTTTCGCAGGCATTGTAATAATGACTTGATAGCCTTTGACTGCGCCAACCAGAGCGAAGCCAATTCCAGCATTGCCAGAACTTGCTTCAATGAGCGTATCACCGGGTTTGATTTGGCCAGACTTCTCTGCTTCTTCGACCATTTTCACCGCAATGCGATCTTTGACAGAGCCACCAGGGTTGAGAAATTCACATTTTCCAAATAACTTGCAAGCTAAGTCAGAGCCAATGCGATTGAATTGCACAACTGGGGTTTTGCCAATTGCTTCGAGAATATTGTTGAGGACCATATCTTTCCTTTCCATTTATTTAGTCATAATCAGGTGTAGAGATAGTAAAGTTAGTATCTTTGTAGGAAGTTACGTTACAACGATACCGATTCCGGTTAGGTGATAACTCACCTTCAAGATGTACAGTTAACGATTGGCCTCGCCAAATTCTACCCTGGCTTTCTAGGCCACAAAAATTATAAATTTTCTTAGTACGATAGGGACGTACTGAATAAGGGCTAAAACTGAGTGTAGAGGCGGTGATGAGATAATTCCGACCACGCGTAAAAAGTAACCACAGATTTCGTCCCCCGTCAAAATCATAAAGATATGGAATGGTTTCATTGTGATCAAGATCACGAATTTCAATCAGCCAAGTGGGCCGTCCCACAAATGCATGTAAACGCGTTTGAATTTGAATAGTTTGGCCAAAGGGATTTGGATCACTGAGCGCTATGGTTCCCGCTCCTAAAAAGAGTGCTGCACAAAACCCAATTTGTTTGATAAGCATTATAAATATCTATGAAAGAATAATGTGTAACAGTATAACCATTTTCCGGTGCTGTGATGAAAGCGAAAAATTAGTCAGATGGAAATTATGTGTTTCAGAACGGTGATCCAAGCTTGGATCGTATGTTCTGTGGAAGTTATAACCTGTTTTGTCCTAACTCGAAATAACTAACGATTAATGTATTCATCGCTTTGCAATTTTCACCGGCTCATCTTTTAGAGCTGCGATGAAGCGGGATGAAATATACTTTTCTAAGCGTCAGCTTTTTTTCGCCTTAAACAGGAGATAAAGGCTCATGCATAAAAAGAAACCAAAGCAGATGCTCGCCCATTCAGCCATATTTAAATGTAAGAATTCCCAACCTCGCTGGGTGCATTCGGCACTGCCTGCAAAGACTCGTTGCATGACTTGATCGAAAGGTAAAACTTGTAGCATATATTGCAAACTAACGCCGCATTCATTGCTTTCAGCATTACCATATTGCTGTAACCAAATTTGTCGGCCGGCTAAAAAGAGCCCTAGACTCGACCAAAACACGAGTAATGCGTTAGTAAAATGACGACCCCATTTACTTTTTGCAATAACAATTCCCAGAAAAAAAGTGAGGCCTAGCAAGCCAAAGGTGAAGCGCTGTAGGGTGCATAAGGGACATGGCATGATGCCATCAACCACTTGCAAATAAATGCTAAAGGCTAAAAGTAGCGCGACCAGGGCGAATCCAGATAGATAAAGTGAGCGTATAGACATAGTGTGGTACCTAAGCTTTAACGATTATTCGTTCAGATTTAAATTTTCGGCAAACCAATTTTCGAGGATCAATTGTGCAGCGACTCGATCTACTTGTCCATCTTGCAATGCTCGGTAGCCGCCCTGGGTAAATAATTGTTCGCGTGCATCTTTCGTTGTTAGTCGCTCATCCATTTCCAGCACGGGTAAATCAAACGTCTGCATTAAATTTTCGGCAAACGTTCTTGCAGAAAGGGTAATCGATTGCGGCGTGCCATCCATATTTAAAGGAATGCCTACGATTAATGCATCAGGCCGCCATTTTTTAATGATTTTAGCGATCTCCGTCCACGGTGGTACACCCTCTTTAGCGGTGAGCGTAGTAAGAGGAGTTGCGGTTTGCGTGATGGTTTGGCCGATGGCAACGCCAATACGCTTCATGCCAAAATCAAAAGCCAGCAATATTTTATAGGGATATTTTTTTTGCATGCTCAGCTTGTCGTATGGATTTTCGCAATTCTAAGTCTTTTAATTGTACTAATAATAAGGATGCAACCCATGGAATGAAAATAATAAACATCGCAAGTTGCAAGAAACTCGAACCTAAATGACGCGAATCATCGTAAATAAAATAAATATGGACATCAATATGGAGCAAATATTTGATAGCAATCATAACGAGGGCATAACAAAGCCAGGGCGTCATTTGCACAGAAATTGTAAGCCACCAATGATTCCAAACCAAACTTATACTTTTCTCTATGGCGTGTAATACTCCTTTATTTTCCACTGCAATAATAGGCATTACAAAGAGGAACAGCGTTGCGACATAGAAAATTAAGAGAGCTTGGCCGCCAATAATAACCAGTGTAAATAATATTCCCCAAAAATCTTGCGAAAAAAGCAATTGATACCGATAGAGCACGGTAATAAAGCTAAAAAGAACAATAACTAAGGCAAAAAGAATGAGTGCTTGGATGAAAGCTGCAACAAATACACTAACAGCCTTCTTTGCACCCTGAGTGAAATCTTCGCTAAGCGGTTCATGCTTCTCGCGTATCATGCCATTGATGCGCCATAGCATGGCGACGAATAAGACAATAGCCACAAGATCCACAGCTATCAGCCATATTCTGCGCGGATCCCACCATGAAGAGGAAACAATAAGATCTTCGCCAGTAAAATTACCCATAAAACGAGGTAAAAAAGCTGTTACGCCCAGTAAAATTGTAATAAATAATACTTGACGGAAACTAATGCGATAAAGATAAAAACTGCGTCTGATTAATTGCCCATAAGTCGAAGGGTGAGAAGGCCAGATATTAGTTGTCATGAGTTAGCTTCCTTGCTGATTGAGTCAATCATAGCAAAGCCAAGTGCTGAGTGTCACATGGTCGCAATCTTGCGGGCTCTAATGAGCAGAAGCCTCATCCCAATTGTTGCCAATACCAGTAGCGACGACCAAGGGAACTTTTAAACTGATGACCCCAGCCATTTTTTCTTGAACCATGATTTTTAAACGATCGACATCTTGTTCTGCTACCTCGAAGACTAATTCATCATGAACTTGCATAATAATTTTTGCATCGAGATTATCTTGCGATAAGGTTTGATTTACATGAATCATTGCAAGCTTAATAATGTCAGCCGCACTCCCTTGTAAAGGTGCATTAATGGCTGCACGTTCAGCAGCTTTTTGGCGCATCATTTGACTTGCATTAATATCTGGGATGTACAAACGTCTTCCCCAAAGTGTTTCAACGTAACCTTGTTTTTTGGCTTGCAGGCGCGTGTTATCCATGTATGCTTTTACATTTGGATAGCGCGTAAAATAACGATCAATATAATCTTGTGCTGATTGACGATCAATGTTCAGTTGTCGGGTTAAACCAAATGCCGACATCCCATAAATCAAACCAAAATTAATTGCTTTAGCGCTTCGTCTAATTTCTGGTGTTACTTCTTCTAATTTCATATCCCAGACTTCAGCTGCTGTCGCTGTATGAATGTCTAAGTCATGATTGAAGGCGTAGAGTAAATTAGGATCTTCTGAAATATGTGCCATCAAACGTAATTCAATTTGAGAATAGTCGGCACTTAATATTTTATATCCAGGAGCTGCGATAAACGCTTTCCGAATTCTTCGTCCTTCAACGGTACGTATGGGAATGTTTTGCAAATTAGGATTAGAGGAAGAAAGGCGACCGGTTGTCGTGCCAGTTTGATGATAAGAAGTATGAACACGGCCGGTTTTCGCGTCAATTTGTTGCGGCAAACTGTTGATGTAAGTGGAAATAAGCTTACTTAAGCTACGATAGGTAATAATGAGCCGGGGCATTTCATAATTTTGCGCCAATTCTTGCAGTACACCATCGGCAGTTGAAGGCTGACGGGTCGGAGTTTTTTGAAGCACGGGTAATTTCAAAATTTGAAATAAAATTTCTTGTAATTGCTTGGGGGAGTTCATGTTAAAAGGTTTGCCCGCTAAGGCATAAGCTTTTGTTTCCAGAGAATCAAGCGTGGTACGTAACTCACGACCTTGTTCAGCTAATTTTTCTGCATCAATTAAAACACCTGTCTCTTCAATTTGCGCAAGCACAGGAACAAGCGGCATTTCGATAGTTTCGTAAATTCGTTTCAAACCGAGCTCTTGCTCGATACGCGGCATGAGCATGCTATGTAAACGTAAAGTTAAATCAGCATCTTCTGCTGCGTAAGTTTTGGCAGCCGAAAGTTCAACTTGATCAAAAGCAATTTGCTTAACGCCACTCCCGGCAACATCAATAAAAGAAGTGGTCCGCCATCCTAAGTATTTTAAAGCCAAGTTATCGATATCGTACGTGCTGCTGGTGCTGTCTAGAACGTAGGCTGCAACCATGGTGTCGTGCGTTGCACCCCGTATATCAATATCATGATTCGTCAAAATTTCTACGGCATATTTTAAGTTATAACCAATTTTCGCGATCTTTTGATTCTCAAAGATTGGTTTTAATTGAGCGAGTACAACCGCTTTTGATAATTGAGTTGGCGCACCTAAGTAACAATGGCCAACCGGAATATAAACGCCTTGACCTGGTGCAGTTGCGAAAGCGAAACCAACTAAATCTGCATGCAAATTGTTAAATTGATTGGTTTCAACATCAAAGGCAAAAAATGCAGTGCATTGTAAGACTTCAATAAAATGATCAAGAGCTTCGGCGGTTAAAATTAACTGGTAGTCGGCATAATTTTTTTGATTATCTTCTTTGGTTTCAGATAGTAAGTCATTCAGCCATGTTTTAAATTCCATTTCTTTGTAATGAGAAATAAGACTGGTTTTGTCCGCAGCTTGAATGGCAAGTTGTTTGAATTCTAAAGGGACTTCAACATCAAGTTTGATTCGGACTAATGATTTAACGAATTCGAAATTAGGAATAGAATTGCGAAGATTTTCACCTGTTTTGCCAGTGAATTTTTCAGCATTCGCGACAATGTTATCTAATGAGCCATATTGGATAAGCCATTTCGCGGCCGTTTTTGGGCCGACTAATGGTACCCCTGGAATGTTATCTGACGTATCTCCCACCAGCGTTAGATAATCAATCATGAGTTCTGGGGGAACGCCAAATTTTTCTTTTACGGTGACAGGATCGTAAAGCGTATTACTCATGGTGTTAATTAACGTGACATGCTCGTCAACTAATTGTGCTAAATCTTTATCACCCGTTGAAATGATCGTGGAAAATCCTGTGGCTTTAGCGCGTTCTGCGAGGGTTCCGATTACATCATCGGCTTCGACACCCTCGATCATAATAATCGGGAGACCTAATGCTTTGATAATTTCGTGGATCGGCGGAATTTGCCGCGATAAGTCGCTTGGCATTTCTTGTCGGGTTGCTTTGTATTCTTTATAGAGATCATCTCGGAAAGTTTTTCCCTTCGCATCAAAAACGACCGCCATATAGTCAGGCTGATAATCTAAAATTAATCGTTTAAGCATATTGACCATGCCATATACAGCACCTGTAGGAAATCCTTTGGAATTCGTTAAAGCAGGCAGTGCATGAAAGGCACGGTATAAATAAGAGGATCCATCCACTAAAACAAGGGGTTTTGTTGGATTTGGCATGATGTTTCTCGAGGATTAGAAGCGTTGGTTAAAATAAGTCGAATTTTGCGCTTGCGCAAGGTTAACAAAAGAGTTCCTGGTGTTCAATGCAATTTTCATTATAATCATGAGGCAACTAAAAAGGAGTTTTTGGTATGTTAAGGATGATTGCAGTTTTATTTGGTATCGCTTTAATTTTTGCAGGGGTTGCTGGCTTCCTGCCTGCGTTTACACCCGGCGGATTGTTATTTGGCTTATTTATGGGAACTCGATTCATAATATTGTTCATTTAGCCAGCGGTGTGGTTGCAATCATGGCTGCAACTTCTGTGTACTACACGAGACTTTACTTTAAAATTTTCGGTATTTTTTATGGGTTAGTGGCGATCCTTGGATTTTTCCGCCACGATTTATATCTAATGCATGTCAATACGGCTGATAACTTTTTGCACGTCGGCATTGCACTGGTTTCTTTGTATTTAGGCTTCGCAGCTAAATTCAAGCGGCCGTAACTATCAATTTTCTGAATAGAACTTAGTTTGCACAACATTCTGTTATTGCATTGTTCCTCAAAGAATGCAGCCTTGTTTTGCCTGTAGGGATAGTGTAGTTATGCTGGTCCTTATTTAATGAATGATGGAGAAGTTTCAAGTGAGCGCATCGCTTTGGGATAAATGTTTGCATTCGCTTGAGAATGAATTTCCTTCTCAGCAATTCAATACTTGGATCAGACCGCTACAAGCCGAAGTTGCTGAAGGGAAATTAGTGCTGCTTGCGCCCAACCGATTTGTTTTGGATTGGATTGCTGAACGTTTTTTAAACCGAATTAACGAGCTGGTTACTCAATTCAGTGATCATCAAGTGCCGACAGTTTCTCTTGAAATTGGAACAAAGGGGGCAGTGGCATTAACCAAATTTGAATCGCCTTATAAGCGCGACCCTCAGGCTCCGAGCACGAAAGCTTCGTTTTCCTATCAAGATAATGCTGTTTATCAGAGTAATCTTAATCCTAACTTTACGTTTACTAACTTTGTTGAAGGTAAATCGAATCAATTAGCCAAAGCTGCTTCTTTGCAAGTTGCTGAAAATCCAGCTGTTGCATATAACCCGCTCTATTTATATGGAGGCGTTGGACTGGGCAAAACGCATTTAATGCACGCCATTGGTAATCAAATTATCAGTAACAATCCGCGTGCCAAAATTCTTTATCTTCATTCGGAGCGATTTGTAGCGGATATGGTTAAAGCTTTGCAAACCAATTCAATGAATGAATTTAAGCGGTATTATCGTTCAGTGGATGCATTATTAATTGATGACATCCAGTTTTTTGCAGGGAAAGATCGATCACAAGAAGAGTTTTTTCATACCTTTAACTCGCTTTTAGAGAGTCAACAACAAGTTATTTTAACTTGCGATCGCTATCCAAAAGAAATAAATGGGGTGGAAGAGCGCTTAAAGTCTCGTTTTGGTTGGGGATTAACGGTCGCAGTTGAGCCGCCTGAGCTCGAAACACGTGTTGCCATTTTAATGAGTAAGGCTGAACAAACTAATATTGATCTACCTTACGAAGTCGCATTTTTTGTCGCCAAACGCATTCGTTCTAATGTGCGAGAGTTAGAGGGCGCGTTAAAACGTATTATTGCTAATGCCCACTTCACGGGCAAAGCGATCACTCTAGATTTTGTTAAAGAAGCACTGCGTGATTTACTCGCCCTACAGGATAAGTTAGTAACCGTTGAAAATATTCAGCGTACTGTTGCAGAATATTATAAAATTAAAGTCGCTGATTTGCTTTCAAAGCGCCGTAATCGTTCCGTTGCGCGACCCAGACAAATCGCCATGACGCTTGCTAAAGAATTAACCAATCATAGTTTGCCAGAAATCGGCGATGCTTTTGGAGGTCGTGATCATACGACCGTATTGCATGCGTGTCGGATGATTGCGGGGTTACGTAAGACTGACTCTGATATCGAAGAAGATTATACGAATTTATTACGAATTTTAACTACTTAAAATAGAGATTGCGTCATGGATATTTTGGTTCAGCGTGAAGCCTTTTTAAAACCCTTGCAAGCGATTAGCGGTGTTGTTGAAAAAAAACAAACTTTACCCATCCTATCTAATGTCCTGCTTAGTATTAAAGAGGGTCAGCTGCGCTTAACAGGGACTGATTTAGAAATAGAGTTAATCGGGTTTGTGCATCTTGAATCAATGACGCAAGAAGGAACGACGACAGTTTCTGCGCGTAAATTATTTGATATTTGCCGTACGTTGCCAGAAGGCATGGCGTTACGATTAACACTTGAAAAAAATTATCTGGTTGTTCGCGCGGGTGAAAGTTGTTTTATGCTAAACACCTTGCCGCCTCAAGATTTTCCTAGTTTAGAAGATGAAGCCTACCCTGTCGTCTTTCCTTTAAAGCAATCGTTACTTAAAAACATTTTAACCAAAACATCATTTGCGATGGGCCAGCAAGATGTGCGCCATTATTTGAATGGTGCTTATTTGGATATCAATGAGAAAACCATTAAATGTGTTGCTGCAGATGGGCATCGCCTTGCGTTAACCAGCATTACGGATGCAGGTATTGGAGACGCTAAAGCGCGCCTTATCTTGCCGCGTAAAAGTGTATTAGAATTATCGCGGCTATTGAGTGGCGACAACGAGTCGCAGGCAACCATTTCAATTGGCGAAAGTCGTTTTCAAGTGGCAACCCCTGAGTTTGTTTTTACCACTAAACTAATAAATGCTCAATATCCTGACTATACTCGCCTTATTCCACGCGGAACGCTGGTCGCAACCAGCGATCGTGAAATGATTAAACAAGCGCTGACGCGTGCCTCTATTTTATCCAATGAAAAATTCCGTGGGGTTCGCTTTCAACTTGAGCCTAGCAAATTGCGGATTACAGCGAATAACTCCGATCAAGAGCAAGCAGAAGAAGCGGTGCCATTAGATTATACGGGCAATCAAATGGAAATTGGTTTTAATGTGGCTTATCTACTGGATGTCATGTCCACTATTACCACGCAAGGTATTCGTTGGGTTTTCACAGATGCTAGCAACGGGGTCTTGATTGAGCCCACCGAGGGAGATGATAGTTTATATGTCGTTATGCCAATGCGCTTATAAAACACACTAAGCATTAATGGGACTTTACCGTTGAGCCAGGTTGGTATCATGCAGCGTGAGCCAGCAGGTGGTGGCATAATAGGCATCACCTTATAATTCGAACCCTATGACCATTTCATTGTTACGTCTGAACGATTTTCGAAACCTAGCTCACGCTGAGCTTGCTCCTGCGCATCATGGGCTTAATATTCTCTTTGGCAATAATGGCAGTGGTAAAACGAGCTTACTTGAAGCCATTCATTATTTAAGTACAGGGAAATCATTCAAAACTGCCACCGCAACCCGCCTTATCAAATACGCTTCACCTAAATTTTCTATTTTTGCTCACTTCGAACAAACAGATACACGTCAAATTCCTATTGGCGTTGAGCGTGAAACCACAGGTGCTGCGCGAATTCGTGTGGCTGAGGAAGATGTATCTTCACAAGTCTTGCTTGCCACTTTATTACCGTTACGCATGATTAATGCGCAATCCCACCAGCTCTTTGAATCAGGGCCTACTTTTCGTCGAAAATACCTGGATTGGGGGCTGTTTTATGCGGAGGAATCGTTTTTTCCTTGCTGGCGACATTATGAACGCGCTTTAAAGCAGAGAAACGCAGTATTACGTGCGGGACGCACCCGTGGCGAACTTGACGTTTGGACAGAAGAGATGGTTAAGCATGGATTATTGCTTAATCAACAAAGAGAGCAGTACACCCAATCCTTGGGTCAAGCTTTAGTCCACACAGTGCGTGCTTTGCTTCAAACCGATGATATTCAGCTTCATTACAAGCAGGGATGGGATCAAAATAAGACTTTGCATCAGGTTTTAACGCACTCCACGGCGATGGATTTTGGCGTTGGTTATACGCAATACGGCCCGCATCGGGCGGACCTAGAAATCACGATGAACGGCTTGTCAGTGAAGCATTTTTTATCAAGAGGTCAGCAAAAATTGCTAATTTGTGCTATGATAATCGCCCAAGGAAAGCTATTAGCGCAGCACACAAATAAGGGTATGATCTACCTCATTGATGACTTACCTTCAGAGTTAGATACCCAAAATCGCCAAGAGCTGATGTCCTTGCTAGCAACACAGCAAACACAAATTTTTATAACTGCCATAGAGAGTGAAACAATTTGTGATGCAATTAACACCCCACGTTGCGTCCCGATGAAATTGTTTCACGTGGAACACGGTCAGGTAGCTGAGAAAAGAATGGAGTAGAAAAGTGCCAATGAATACTGCCGAAAATTACGATTCTTCTAAAATTAAAGTGCTTAAAGGCTTAGATGCTGTCCGTAAGCGTCCCGGAATGTATATTGGAGACACTGAAGACGGGACAGGTTTGCACCATATGGTGTTTGAACTGGTTGATAATTCAATTGATGAAGCCTTGGCAGGTTTTTGCGATACCATCTGGGTGACCATCCATAGTGATGAATCGGTCACGGTTAAAGATAATGGTCGCGGCATTCCCGTTGATCTTCATCCAGAAGAAGGACGCTCCGCCGCGGAAGTCATTATGACCGTTTTGCATTCTGGGGGTAAATTTGACAACGATTCTTACAAAATTTCAGGCGGATTACACGGTGTGGGCGTTTCAGTCGTTAATGCACTCTCTGAAGAGCTGCATTTAGTCATTCGCATCCATAATAAAGTGTACGAACAATATTATCATTCCGGAAATCCTGCTGCGCCTTTAAACCTTGTGGGTGAAACGAAAGAACGGGGCACGCAAGTACGATTTAAACCCAGCGCTGAAACCTTTAAAAACATTCAATTTAGTTACGATATTTTAGCTAAGCGCTTGCGTGAACTAGCTTTTTTAAACAGTACGATTAAGATTCACTTAACCGATGAGCGAAGTGGAAAAACAGAACAATTTGCCTATCACGGCGGTTTAAAAGGGTTTGTAGAAGACTTAAATGCGAACAAAAGCGCGATTCATCCCAAGATATTTTATTTTAATGCTGAAAAAGATTCAATTTGGGTGGAGGTCGCACTGCAATGGAACGACACTTATCAAGAAAAGTTGTTTTGCTACACCAATAACATTCCTCAACGGGATGGTGGTTCTCATGTAGCTGGTTTTCGCAGTGCTTTGACTCGTGTTTTAAACAATTATATCGAAAAAGAAGGTTATTCTAAGAAAGAAAAAGTCAGCACTTCGGGCGAAGATCTTCGCGAAGGATTAACGGCTGTTTTATCCGTTAAAATGCCCAATCCGAAGTTTTCTTCTCAAACCAAAGACAAGCTTGTTTCTTCAGAAATTAAAGCCGTCGTTGAATCGTTAATGTCTGAAAAATTTCAAAATTTTTTGTTGGAATCGCCTCAGGATGCCAAATGCATTGTCTCGAAAGTTATCGATGCAGCTCGTGCTCGTGAAGCCGCAAGAAAAGCTCGTGAATTAACACGGCGTAAAAGTGCTTTAGACGTAGCGGGCCTTCCCGGTAAATTGGCGGATTGCCAAGAAGAAGATCCCAGTCAATCCGAACTCTTTATTGTTGAGGGAGATTCGGCAGGTGGCTCGGCAAAACAAGCACGTGATCGTAAGCGTCAAGCAGTTCTTCCTTTAAAAGGTAAGATTCTCAATGTTGAAAAAGCTCGTTTTGATAAGATGTTATCTTCTGCTGAAGTAGGGACATTAATTACAGCGTTAGGATGCGGTATTGGACGTGAGGAATATACCCCTGACAAAGCGCGTTATCACTACATTATCATCATGACTGATGCTGACGTGGATGGTTCTCACATTCGTACTTTGCTCCTCACCTTTTTCTATCGACAAATGCCAGAGCTTATTGAGCGCGGTTATATTTATATTGCCCAGCCTCCTTTATACAAAATCACCAAAAACAAAAAGGAACGCTACGTGAAGGATGAAAAATCATTAGAAAACTTACTGCTAGAGCTTTCACTCCAAGAAGCTTCACTTTTCCCTGGCGACGGCTCCCAAATTACAGAGCAGAGCCTGGGTGATATCGTGCAAGATTTCCGCAACGCAATGTACATTGTTCAACGTTTATCCAAACGTTATCCCAAAGAATTTGTCGAAGCCTTAATGTACCAACCCTTTTTAGGCGAAGCCCAGCTTTCAAATAAAGAAGAAATGGAAAGTTTAATTCAACGCCTTACTCTGCAATTGAATAAAGAATATGGATTAACCGCCTATTACGAGTTCGGATTAAATCTCGATGAAGAGCGTAACTGGTGGCTTCCCTTTCTTAATGTTACAACCCACGGTGTTATTCACCATTATTTGACCCATAAAGATTTATTTTCCTCACAAGATTACAGAAAACTCGTTGAATACGGTGGTCGCTTCCAGCAGCTTATTAAGCCGGATGCCTATGTGGAAAGGGATGGTAAGCGGACAGCGGTAAAAAGCCTCAAAGATGCAGTCGCCTTTCTCTTAGCAGAGGCTAAAAAAGGTCAAGGCATCCAACGTTATAAAGGTTTAGGAGAAATGAATCCCAATCAGCTTTGGGAAACGACCATGGACCCGACTAAGCGTTTGTTATTACAGGTAAGAGTCGAAGATGCCGTTGCTGCTGACAAAATTTTTACTACCCTCATGGGTGATGAAGTAGAGCCACGACGCCAGTTCATTGAATTGAATGCCCTCGATGTTACAAATTTAGATGTGTAATAAATGTGTAAATTGAGTGAAAAAAAGATGAACAAACCTTGAGGCAACGCCTGGCAAGGTTTGTTCATCTTACCCTTCAGAAATGATCATAAAATAATCTTAAGTTTCAAAATCAATAGCTTAATCCATACTAAATCCGGCCAAACCTTGCAAAAAGCTCTATAATAAAGAGTATCTGTCTTTTCAATAGCGTGTGCTGGGGAGTTAAAATCTATGGCTGAGGTGACTGTTACACCAGGCGGGGGCCAAAAGGAACAACCCATTCTGGAACAGTACGCTGCTGCGACTAAAACGAAAGTCATTAGTAGTCCATCGGATTTAGATACTAAAGATAAAGTGATGGATGAAATGCTGGCTTGGTGTAAAGAACAAGCTAATATTGTCGTTTTAAAAAGTGCCATCATTCTTTCCGCAGACCCGACTTCACGCACGGTTCAAAATTGTAAATCCTTAATGTTGACTAAAGGCATCCATCCGGGGCAAGTCTATGCAGCGACCCGTGCCTTGCTGAGTTTGCTACTTGCAAGTGGTGAAGAAGAAGATAGTGTGCGCAGGTTGAAAGGTGAGACCACAGTCTCTTTTAGTGATCAACAACGTCATTTGCGCGATCTAGTCTATGAAGCAGTTATTCAACATGTGAGTGATATTCATATTCAAGTTCGACAAACTTACACCAAAATTCGAATGCGCCAACATGGTGAGTTACGTATATATGCGGAATGGTCTGAGAAATTAGGGCGAGAAATTGCTTCCGTTGCTTTCAACAAAGAAACCGATCATGCCACTTCCCATTTCAATCCCCTGGTGCCGCAAGATGCTTCTATGCCATTAAAAATTAATGGTCAAGATATCCGACTTCGTTTAGCCAGTGTTCCTGCCCATGGCGGTTTTGATATGGTCATGCGTATTCTTGCGACGGGGGAAGAGCGTGGCAAGTCTTTAGAAGAATTAGGTTATACCCAAGATCAAATTAACATCATCAAAATGGCAATGAAGTTACCTTTCGGCGCTATTATCGTTGCAGGTCCTACAGGGTCTGGTAAAACAACGACCCTTGCAACTTGCATGGAAATGGTCGATCCAAGTCAAAAGCTTTACTCCATTGAAGATCCCGTCGAAAAAGTTGTTGAGCCTGCGACTCAAGTTCCTGTCAATACAGAAAAAGAAGATCGCAGCTTTGCAAGCATGGGACGGGCTGCCTTACGTATGGATCCTGACGTCATTATTTTGGGAGAAATGCGCGATGAAGATACGGCACATGTCATGGTTCGCGCGTCAATTACCGGCCATTTAGTTTTGACGACCGTCCACACGAATCGAGCAACAGCAATTGTGACGCGTTTAGTTGATATGGGTATTTCACCCGTTCTATTAAGCGATAGTAGTGTTTTACGTTGCTTGATGTGTCAACGCTTGGTTGCTAAAGTTTGCCAGGGTTGCGCAATACCCTTACGATCTTCTCCTAAACATCAACCTTATCTTGCTAATTGGGAAGCGGTATTGGGTGCTGAAATTCTTGACCGCGCCAAAGCTCGCGGTAATGGTTGCGCTGCTTGCAATCGCTCTGGTGTTGGCGGACGCTTAGTCGTTGCCGAAGTCATTTGGGTTGATGAAGAAGGTCGCCAATTTATTCAGAAGTGCGATACGCTAAACTGGGAAAAATATTTAAAGGCAAATGGCTGGATGGACTTTCGGGATCGTGCAATTGATTTAATTCAACAAGGACTTTGTGACCCTTTTGATGCTGAAAAAGTCGTTGGTCCTATTAATCCTGCGACCCAAGCTAAAACCTATCGTTATCAATAGGAGCAGGAATGGAACTATCATTTGACGAATTACGCAATATATCCGAGCGAATCACCCTAGGCATTCGTCGTTTTCAATTTGGTACTAAATATCAATTAGCTTTTTTAGAAGATCTCTATTTGCTAATTAATGATGGAATTCCTGCAAACCGCGCTGTTGAAATGATGGGACAAGTAACAACTGGCTTAACCCGCGAAGTTTCAATTTCAATCTCACAAAAAATTGCTGAAGGCCAACCCTTAGCGGAAGGGATGCGTGAGTGGTTTTCCATGAACGTCGTTGAAATTATTCGGGTGGGTGAAGCAGGTGGTGCATTGGCGCAAACAATGCGATCGGCTATCAATATGCTTTCACAGCGAGGTGTTGCCTTAAGCTCATTTGTCGGCGCACTCACCTATCCCATTATTGTCATTTGTATTGCGTGCGGCGTTATTGTTTATTTAGATAAACAAGTGTTCACACAATTTCGATTAATTAAACCGTATGATCAATGGCCCAGTTCAGGTCAACACTTAATCCAGCTTGCGACCTTCATTGAGAATTGGTGGTGGGTGACGCTGATTGTTATTGTTGTTGTCATTTTACTGTTTCGTCGACTCATGACCAATTATGTGGGCGAGTTTCGGCCTTTTTTAGATCGCTTCCCTCCTTTTTCTTTTTATCGAAAGTTAGTCTCTGCACGATTATTAGAGACATTGGGTTTATTGGTAGCTAATGGTGTTGTTTTTAAATCCGCTATTAAAGTTATGCAGTACCAAGCCAACCCTTACACTCATTCCCATCTTGTTATGATGGAACATTTGTTAAGTATGGGTAAAACTAATATCGCCGAAGTCTTAGCCACGGGATTAATCAGTGATGCAGATCTCATGCGCTTGCGAGTTATGGCGGAGGTAAAAGGCTTTGAGCATGGTCTGGTACGGATGGGGGTCAGAGGGACTGAACAAGCAACCACAACACTAAAATTAATTTCAAGAATTTTAGGCGGCACTTTTTTAGTGATCGGGGGCGGATTGATTATTATGATTGTTCAAGGCATTTACTTAACTGGCATGGCAATGGGTACCTAAGTGCAACGTTATTCTTACAAGCCCCAGTTAGGGATCACACTTCTCGAAATTCTATTAGTTATGGTGATTGGGGCATCCATTATTGTGCTAAGTCTTCAGCAATATCTATCTTATCGACGAGATGCAGATGTTTTCCAATTGCAAGCTAATGTAGATTTGCTTTTTCAAACCTTAGAAAAATATTTTAGAGCTAATTGCGCTACAGCTAACTTCAATGTTAAAAATCCGTTGGTCTATGTGCCTGTTACCCTTGAATCTTTAATGAATGAAGGATATCTCACTTTATCCAATAATCGAATGCAAGTGAACCCCTTGATTGACAGTGAAAGCACGGGGCAAGGTTATATTCTGCAATTTAATCAGATTAACGATACGTTGGGAAATTTACCCGTAAGAACACAGCCTAATGGTGATGCTAAATCCCTTGGTTCAATTACAATTTGGCAAGCTCAAGTCGCGGTAAAGTTAAATAACAGTCAGCTTATTCCTCAATATAAGAATATCTTGGGAGCGGACTGTACCTCTAACTTTGTGAGCGGTTGGGGATATGTACTTCCTTGCACGGAAGTCGCAGCGGGTTCCACAAGTGGTGATTATATTGTTTTCACAAAATTGCCTTCTTATCCAAGCTCCCGAGCCAATAATAATTATTGGGCGACGACACCCACGGTTAAACAATTTAGACAAATGTATACCACTGATCCCATACTGAACTTGCTGAGTGGTTATCAGAGTGGAACACAGTATTATACATGTGGCAGTTAAAATGAGGCGGGTATGAAAAAACACCAAACTGGTTTTACTTTGATTGAATTATTGCTGGTGATGGTGATCATCAGCATTATTATTTTTGCAAGCATTAGCTACGTACAGCAACAAGCAGAATCGACACGAATTGCAAGAGCCAGTGCGCAAATGCAACAAATTTTGAATGCGGGACTTTCTTACTATGTGGACAATGGAAAATGGCCAGCTACGATTGATACAGACTTAAAAGGTAAATATTTACCTTCTACAACACTTAACAATCCTTGGGGACAGATCTACCAAATTTATAGTTATCCTACGACCAACGCCTCTAATCCCCGTTTGTTATATGTGTATACGACCATTCCTGTTGCAAATTCAACGTCAGCCTCAGCTGCAGCTGCTGCAAAAGCCATTGCAGGATTACTTCCTTTTGGCTATGTCACCGCATCGACTGCAACGCCTCCCGCTGTGGGAACGTGTACCACGGGTAATTGTAAGGTTGTCGCTTCGGTGAATATTCCAGGACAAAATTTAAATAATGCGACAGCTATTAACTTTGCCGGCGTCTACCATCCTGGCGCTTGCGTACCCGTACCCAGTTGCCCGGTTGATAATAATGGGACGCAGATGACCCCTAGGATTATTGTGGTTCCCATTCAAATAAGCGGTGTTTATGAGAATGATGTTTTAGATGTCTTTCCCATTAGTAGTTTCACCGCTTATGCAACGTCAAATCGTGGTGCATTATCGCCTACGAACAAAACGCCGCCTAAATGTGAAGGTTCAACAGTTACGCCTGTTTGTACAACAAATGCGGTTAATGATGCGAGTGCAACAGCTTACTGGCGGGTGTGTTTACATGTGGTTACAGAGCCAGGCCCGTTGAACTGGCCAGGAAGAACTGATGCGTGGGGTAGATATTCTTCATTGATGGCTGTGACACGTTGTGCAATAAATAATGAACCGTCAGGTTCGAATTTTCAAGTCTATGGCAATTAACAATTCCTTAGGATTTTGATAAAAATCTTTTATACTCTAAAAGCTCATGCTTGCTAACACCTAATTTTACAGATATCTTGGGGCATTAGGATCATGGAAATGAAGGTAGATGCCATACCATGCAGAGATTTGTAAGCGTTGTCGTAACTGTCATTTGTTCCTTTCCGTTAGTGGCGTTAGCAGGTTGGCAAGTTGCAAAACCCGATTCGGCAATTCCACGCGAACCCTTTTTTCAAACGGGTGTACAGCCTAAAACGGCTTTTATCCCTGTAGCTTATAGTAGTACCAAATTTCCCAATCAATATGCAAAATTAGGGCAACCTGCAGCTGTTTATGCAGTCAGTATTAGTGGTTCGTTAAAGGAAAATTTAGAGCGAATCATGGGTCGCTATCATTGGCGAGTTATTTGGAAAGCACCTTTTGATTATAATTTTGATGGACGCGTTACGGGTGCTAGCTTACCTAACGTTGTTGAAAAACTTTTGGAACCTTTCCCGTTACAAGCAATCATGTACATGTCAAATCGCACTGTAACCGTTGTCCCAAGAGCAAAATTAGGAACGAAGTAATGTTGAAAAAATGGTTTCTCTTGCTTTTAAGCATGTCGATTGCATTAACGGCCTGCAACTCTCCACTTTATAATCAAACGGAAGGCAATATTGCGAATGTAAAACTTAAAACGCAAGCCGCGCGTAAAATTTCAGACGCTTCAGGGAAGGAGAGCCCCTCGTTATTGGTTAACAAAGGACTCTATGTTGATACCACGCCAATCAGCTTGTCGCATGATCCTGCGTGGATGAAAGCGCCGATCATTATTCGGGGTGATCAATTACCTTTTTCTTACTATAGCCGTACTATTGCCTTGGGTGCAGGAACCAGCATTTTAACTAAATATCAAAATGGTCTAGATCCAGCCTTAGGCGTCACGATGAATTATTCAGGGACGGTTAAAGGTGCGTTAGATTTATTAGCTGTAAAAACCGGCTATGTTTATACCATCCAAAAGAATAAAATTTATTGGCAACAATTCGTAACCCGTACGTTTGACATCGCTTTCATGCCGGGCTCGTCGGATTACTTGTTAGGAAATACCGGAAGTGCAGCGGGTGCCAATACTTCTCAGCCTGGCGCTGCGGGCGCTCAAGTTTCAAACTATGTCAGCTCAGATTCATCTGATTCTGAATATAGTAATTTAAAGGGGACCCTTTCTGTTTGGAAAGATTTGGACGTCACCATACGAGAACTTTTATCCCCTGAAGGGCGGGTAATGGTTTCAGAATCGACGAGTTCTGTGACGGTTCGAGACCGGCCGACCAACTTAGAACTCGTTAGTCGATTTATTAGCAACTTTAATCATAATCTTTCAAAACAAGTCTTAGTTAAAGTTCAAGTCTTAGATGTTCGATTAGAAAATGATTGGGACTTTGGTATTGATTGGCAGTTAATTGTGAGTGCATTTCATAATTCGCCTTTTGTGGTTAATGCAAATTATGGGACACCCGTTGCCATCCGAGCGCTATCAGATCAACGACAAATCGCAAATTCAACCATCCCTATTTCTGTACCCCAATTTGGTACCCAAGTTGATCCCTCAAAAGTGGGTCAAGTCCCTTCCTATACCATCTTGCTTAATGCCTTGAATCAGCAAGGCAAAGCATCCATTGTCACAGAGCCCCGGGTTGTATGTTTGAATAACCAAGTGTCAGTTGTGCGTATTGTTCAACAAAATGGTTATGTTGCGAGTATCCAAAATACTTCGCTTGCGGGTACGGGTAGTAGTACGGGCGGTACAACCAATGTAGGCACGGTAACATCTCAAGTTACACCGGGTACCGTGATTACCGGCTTAACGCTTTATATTTTACCCAAAATTCTTCATGACAAAATTTATCTGCAAGTTAATGCAGATCTTTCTACCAATGATGGCTTTACAACTTCAGGCACGGGTAATTCGCAAATACAGTTACCTAATATTACCGAAAAACATTTTAATCAAAAGAGTGTTATTCGATCCGGTGACACACTCATTTTGGCGGGCTTTAGGCAATTAACCAACCGGGCTGGTGCGAACCAATTTATTACCTCACAAGCATTAGGTGGAAAAGCTGCCCAGCAAGTTAATACGGAAACCATCGTATTGATCACCCCTATCGTACTTAGTGGTGGAAGCGCTGCATAATGCCCTACATCACACGGGAAGATGGCGAACATTTTGTTATACCGTCTTATCGTGATGTTTTAGCTGCGCGTAACAAAACACAGCTTAAAAAAGATATTCTTTTATTAAGCCAAAATTACGGCGAATACATTACCCTCCAACGTAAAGCTACGAATCAATACGAAGTTGCTTTTTCTCCCGACCGTGGCTATTTACTCGGCGAAACGATATGGCATTATTTTAAACGTCCTGCTGATATGATTTATTGCGAGGCGATACCAGGGACGACTGAAGCCTTATTAGTTATTGTAAAAAATAGCAGTGTTTATTTAGACGGTAGTTTTCCTCTCGAAAGTATTTCTGAAGAATTAATCATTTTTTTAACCCAAAAAAATGATTTTGAAATTTACATCTTTGGTGATGTACCGATCACTGATACGCCAGAAGAAGGTAAATTTAGTTTCGAAACAAGTTCGGTTAAATCCTTTACACGCTTAGATGAGCCTATTTTTTCTAAGTTACCCTTGTTAAAAATGTACCAGCTCCAATTGGTAGACCAAGTTCTCAAAGCGCAAGGCATCGGCGTTTTTCCGTATCGTAAATTTTTTGGGGTGATGGGTATACTTGCATTGCTTTGGTTTGCTTACTCTTATCTTCTGGAAAGGCAACCCGAAATCATCCAACAAATGACTACCACCAATCCTTATCTGAACTTCAATAGTGACTTACGCACCCCTGCACCGAAAGATGCAATGGTGCATATGATGGAAAGTTTAAATTTGATGTTTACGCTGCCAGGATGGAAACCCAACACTATTGATTACACCCCGGGCGCATTTACTGCAGCGGTAACGACGCGAGGCGGAAAGATTGAAACGTTATTTAAGTGGGCTGCAGTCAATAATGCAACCATTGATTTGCGACCGGAGGGTGTTTACGTCATTCTGAATGAAAAACTAACGAATCGCTCGATTCCCCATACCATTTATCCCCTTAAACAAGTGATGGGACATTTTGTTGATAATCTCGCAACTGTTTATCCAGGCAATCACATTAAAATAAATGAAGTTGTGAATCGCGGTGCTTATACTACAATGTTACTTGAAATAACTTTGGAAGAAATTTCCCCCATCGTTTTGGATTTAATTGGCGATCAGTTCAAAGATTTACCTTTTGTCTTAAAAAGTGTAGCTTTAACTATTAATGATGGATCAATCACGGGCTTAATATCACTGGAAGCACTGGGTAATTAACCATGACAGCAAATCGAAAACAATTACTTTCTTCGATGTCCACACGGCAAAAAGTTACTGTGGTGGTTTTTATATTGGTTTTACTGTTTTTGCTGTGGCAAATTTATGCCTTGCTTGCAACACCTTCCTCACCAAGCACCCCAGTCAATAAAGTACCTGCTGTCGTCATGCCAACTTTGCAAAATAGTGCACCTCAATCTGCACCCCTGCCGAGACCTTCTGTTTTAACGCCCCAAGAAGCAGCTATCCAGCAGATGCAGCAAGAAACAGAATCTAAATACTTAACCGCTTTGAATGAATTACAAATGCTACGTATCGTGCGTGATATTGCTGAAACGAATAAAGCAATCATGTCAGCTAAATTAGACACGCTTACGGCTGAGAAGAGTATTGTTGATTTATTAAAACCACCGCCGGTCGTGACACCGGGAGCGTATGCGCAAACACTCATTACGCCAACGGGTGGGGTAAATTCCACCACCGCAACGACTACGCCACCCCTCAATATTGCACCGCCACCACCCACGCTCCAAGCTAATGAACTTCCGTATACAGTCATTTCAGTTTCTCAATTACAGTATCGATGGGGTGCAGTGCTAGGGTTGCAGGGCAATTTGTATAGTGTACAGGTGGGAGATGTGCTTCCCATGGATCAATCCCGGGTTGTTTCAATTGATAAAGGTGGTGTTATCCTCGAGAAAGGTGCGCTTAGACGTCGCATTTCTTTAGTACCGATTATTTGAAATAAACTTGAAGTTGGTTAAGAAGGTTTTTGCTAACCTTGCACCTTGGCCTTTAAACCGAAATTTCTCCATTATAAACTTGGCTTGCCGGACCAATTAAAGCCATTGGTGCTTGTTGATCAGGCCACTCTATACATAACATGCCTTTTTGAAATTCGACATGAACGGGTGTTGTTAACCAGCCATTACTAATACCAGCAGCAACGGCAGCGCAGGCATTACTGCCACAAGCCAGCGTTTCACCCACGCCACGTTCGATCGTCTGCAGTCGAATGTGATGCGCGTTTTGCACTTCCATAAAACCAATGTTAATTCCTTCAACGTGTCGATTTGCAATGGATTGCGCAAAGCGCAGTGTATTTTTATGATTGAGTGTATCAACCTTAACAATCGCGTGTTGATTACCCGTTGAAATCAAACTGAGTGGAAACGGTTGGCCCGTTGTCAGTTTATATTGGGTTAATTGAACTTTGACTTCAGGAATACCAATTTCAATGCGGATTTGGTCATAGCTATCGATGAGAATGGGAAAAAGACCCGCTTTGGTTTTGATCGAAAAAGACTTGGTATCCGTTAATTTATTTTCATGAATAAATCGCGCTACACAACGTAATCCATTACCACATTGTAAAGCTTCACTGCCGTCACTGTTAAAAATACGACATTCAAATTCTAAGGCATCATGTTTGATGAAAATCAAAGCTTGGTCAAAGCCAACGCCCGTATGACGATCGGCCAACGCTTTGATATCGAAGGGTGTTTCACGATGATGAAAAAGATCATGATCATGAATGATCATAAAATCATTACCCAGGCCATGCATTTTGGTGAAGCGTACCACTCTATTCATTGGATGGTCCTTCGGCTAATCTGGATTGGGATAAGTGTCAGCTACGGTGAGCGTTTCCGTTTTTTGATCAACCAAATAAAGTTTCCCAGATTGACCACAGGCTAATAATGTACTCAATAGAAATAATAAAATAATGAATCTTAACATGATGTTTAATTTGCTCGCAGTGCGCAGTTTCTATATATTTATCGTTTAGTATATGATACATGCAGGAAGTACACGATTTAAAGTCTTAAAATTAAGCAAGGTTCACTAATCATGGAAGACTTATTACAACGTCTCGAGAAACACATTAAAAACTTGCTAGATCAGCACAATCAATTGAAGCAATCTAATGTGCAACTCAATCAAGGTAAATTTCTTCTGACACGCGAAAAGGAATTGCTAGTGGATAAGCAGAAAAAAGCTTTCGTCCAAATCGAAGCATTGGTTTCTAAGCTAAAAGCTCTTGGGAAAATGCCATGACCGAACAAACCGTCACAACAACTATCGAAATTCTAGGTAAGCTCTATCCAGTCAAATGCGTTGAAGGCGAAGTTAAATCATTGCAGCTTGCAGCTGAGTATTTAAATGAGAAAATGTCAGAAGTTCGTGATTCTGGAAAAGCGATCAATTTAGAAAGAATTGCTATCATCACAGCGCTCAATGTCGCCCATCAATTTTTAATGATGCATGAGCAAAAGAATGCATTGATGGATAAAATTAACAATAAAATCACACAGCTTCAAGATAAAATCGATACAGCTTTTGATCCCACACAGCAAACAGAATTTATTTATAGCAGTGAATAATTTTTCGCCTTATGCTGAATTCTAAACTGAGTTTGCGCAAAGTGTTTAGAGAAACATGTGCTCAAATTCCAAAAAAATATCGGGAAGAGGCGGGAATTGCTGCGGCGAAATTATTTAAGCAATCTGTGTGGTTTAACAACCATGATCACTTTGCCTGCTACTTACCAACCCAGCATGAGTTTGACGCATTTCCTATCATCGAAGCAATTTGGCAAGCCAAAAAATCATGCTACATCCCCGCCTTAATCCCTAACACTAAAACACTTCAATTCTTACCTTTCGCTTACGGGGATCCGCTTCATTACAACCGTTATCATATTTTAGAACCGATAAACATCGAAAATCCTATATCTCCCAATGATTTACAAGTTGTAATCGCTCCGCTCATCGCCTTTGACTTACAGGGACATCGATTAGGGACGGGCGGTGGATATTATGATCGAACGTTCGCTAATCTAAATATCGTGCCTCCTATCCTGTTAGGCTTAGGTTTTGCAGCACAAGGTGTATCTGAAACGCTTCCTTTTGACCCTTGGGACATTGTTTTACAAGGCATTATTACTGAACAGAAGATCATTGATTGCAAAATGTGAGCAAATTAGTATAAAATTTGATCTATTTCTGGCTATTATATTAACAATGCAGGTAACTTAATGTTTCGAAACACAGCCTTGGTGCGAAAACCGAGTAATTCAAGGAGCAATTTGCTTCAAAAAGAAGTCTTATCAAGATCCAGAGGTTTAATAAAGCCAATCCTCCCTGTTCGTTGGTATTCGACACAATCCAAGGCAGCTTTTTTCGATTTTAAACAATTTAATTTAAAGAATTTTACTGGCTTCGCAGCTAATCCAAGGGCAGAAACGCAACTCACCCCAAATGAAAAAAATACATTCCCCGAGCCTGATTTTGATTCTCTCATGCAATTTATTAGTAAAAATCAAACGATCAAAAATTTCCTTTTGGGGCTGTCGATTAATGATCAAATGATTCAAACATTAATGAAAGCAATTCAACAAGGGGATGAAACTGCATCTATTTTTACTCATCCAACGTGTCATTTATATTTACTTTATCTTATTAAAAATAAAACAATTCCGTTTTGGCAAGGTATGTCTGTTTATCATTTTGTAACTGCTAAACAACACTATCAAGATGCAATGCAAGTTGAAAAAATAGTAGCTTTAAACAGCAAGACTCATACCCTGCAACTGACCGGTGTCGGTGAAGACTATGTGCATCAGGTGGGTGAAAATTTTAAAGAATTGAAATTACCCTTTCATCAGCAAACTTTTATTAATTTCATTTTATCATTGCCCGCCAGTGAACAATGGTTATTAAATATTCCAAATCATCCGAATAATAAGAACTATCGCTTTGTAGGCGCGCTATGCGTCAATATTCCATTTATCATTACGACGAAGCCCCAGTCTTTTTGCGAAAATGAAACTGATTTAAAAAATATAAACTTTAATTTTTATACACCCTCTACTTCAATTATTAATTTTTTATTAAAACAAATTTCTCCTGCTCCTTTACATATGTATCCGACTTTTGGTTCGGTTAATGAAAAGACATTGCTCAAGCTCCATGCTGATAACAAACATCCTGTTGCTTTACATTCAAACTTAGTCAAGTCAGGTTTAACCAAAGCGCATGGTAGCGTATGTCCAGAATTTATTTTAAGCGTACACGATTGGGGTCACGCTTTTTGGGGAACCTATCTTGGGAAAGCAGGACGTGATTTTGTTTTTAAAGAATTCATACCGGCTTTACAATCCTTGCAACTAGAAGCAAAAGCAGTTGGTGATTACGATGTATTGCGGATGCTTGAGGAAATTATTACAAAAGTACATGACTTTGATTTGACGCCCATTAAAAAATTTTACTATGCGAAAGATCGTTTAGAAACTTATTTAAATCATTGCCTCACTGACGACCAACAATTATTTTTTCCTAACGTCTTAAGAGTCGATGACAAAATTGGTCGTACTGCAGAAGATCGTTTGTATTATCTTTTATTTAAAAAATATTATGAACAAATTGCTCAACCGCATACAGATAAAGAACGCTGGAATAAAATTATGTCTTTTAATGATGGTCCTCATTTCAAGGATCAAGCCATCATCAATGCTTTAATTATGCTTGCTTATACGAGCAGTAAAACAGGTGTTGCGATCAATCAAGATGTTAAACAAGATCCTAAAATTGATTGGATCCAATGGCTTGGTCTTTTAAACACGACCAAAGATGGAAATAAGATTTGGAATTTTGCTTTGCGTTATCGAAAAGAAGAATTACTGCACTTAATTAGTTTTTACGGCGTTGAGTTTTTTCCGCCTTATTTGCCTTTAACAGAAGAAAAACATCAAGCATTAAAAACTTTGGTTCAAGATAAATGGATGCAGGAAAAAAGACCCGGAGCCCGGATCTAGAAATTTTTTTCTCGACCATGCGCGTTAATGTCTCGGTTGCAGAGGTGCTCGCTCATCTCGCATACTGACTCGTTCTTTACACGTTCAAACTAAGCATTTCCGGCGTTTTTAATTTTAATTCATGACTAGCAAGGATGAGGGCGATGAGTTCACGCATTGCGATAAAAAACATGGTGTAATCCACATCGGATTGGCTATGTAACATATTTAGTAAGCGGTCCCATTTTTTTAAAGCATTGCTATTTTCACGCGTCCAATCGGTGATTAAAGTTTTGGGCGTAAGGTTTTTTTTGTCATGGTGCATAATAGCGATGGTTAAAGCCCTTTGGGCAACATCTAATTCATCACGTAAAGTTAAACGTGCTAAGGCATTCCAATGACCGACGCGTGCATCATTGGCAATTTGGTCGCGAAACCATAAGAGATTAACGCGTTCACCTGCAGCAAAATAAACTTGCGCTGTTTTGATCAGATTAAATTTATAGCGTGTTGCAACATCAATGATGTTGAGTGAAGTATAAATAGCGCGATAGGTGGCAATTTTTTTTGCGGTGCCTTCAAGCAGGCCGGCTGCCATGAAACGGGTGGTTAAGGTCTCAAGATAGTCTTTCGTAACACCGGACATGAGACTTGGTGTTAAATCTTTCAGCGTACTAATATGCGTTGCATAGTGATCGATAATGGATTGTAAGTTACCGCGCATGTGGTTGCCTTGCAAAAACCACCGGGTGGAGAGATTAATTAAATGACGGATGTTATAAAGCATTTCGTATTGCTCACTCATTTGAATTTTGAAATCTAATCCCTCAATGAGCATACGGATATCTTTGGTACCAAACACATTAGCTGCAACGGCGTGGGCTCGAATAATTTCAGGAATGGAAGCCCCTGTTTCAATTTGCATGCGATAAACAAAAGTGATTCCCATACCATTAACCACTTGATTACTTAGTTGCGTTGCAATAATGTTGCGCGCGAGACGGTGATCTTGCATCGCGGCATGATATTTTTTACGAATAGAAAAGGGAAAGGCACTCGTAATATTTTTTCTTAAATAGGGGTCTTCTGGCAAATTGGAATTGAGTAACGCTTGTTTGATATGAATTTTAGTATACGCAAGTAAGATGGCAAGTTCTGGGCGGGTCAAGCCAATATCTGCCGCTTTTCTTTCACTCAAATCTTTTTCACTGGGCAAAAATTCAATTTCACGATTAAGAATGCCTAAGGTTTCTAATTCTTTTATATAATTAATATGTAAGCCCATGTTTTGTTTCGCATGAAAGGCGGAAAAACTCATGACTAAGGCTTGGGCATAATTATCAAATAAGACAAGGTCCGCAACTTCATCAGTAACAGACATTAATAATTCATCACGTTTCTTTTCGCTTAACTTTTTCTTTTGAATTTCTTGGTTTAACAAAATTTTTAAATTAACTTCATGATCTGAACAATCGACACCACCAGAATTATCAATAAAGTCGGTAAAGATTAATCCCCCGGCTAAAGCATATTCAACACGGCCTAATTGGGTAAACCCTAAATTGCCCCCTTCGCCTACAACACGGCAACGTAATTCATTGCCATTAATACGACAATAATCATTAGTTCTATCACCCACTTCAGCTTGGGTCTCAGTACTTGCTTTAACGTAGGTACCAATCCCGCCATTATAAAGTAAATCGACAGGAGCTTTTAAAATCGCGCGAATCAAATCAGTTGGGGCAAGTGAGTTTTCTTGTATATCAAGAACACGTTTAATTTGGGGAGTTAGCGTGATGGATTTAACAGTGCGCTTAAAAACTCCACCACCTTTTGAAATTAGTTTTGGATTGTAATCTTCCCAAGAAGAAATGGGCAAATTAAAAAGACGCTCGCGTTCGCGATATGAAATATCGGGATCAGGTTGGGGATCGATAAAAATATTGCGATGATCAAAGGCTGCGATCAGTTTTATTTTTTTTGAATACAACATGCCATTGCCAAATACATCACCGCTCATGTCACCAATGCCAACAATAGAAATGACTTCTTGATAAGTATTAATACCTAACTCACGAAAATGACGTTTAATGGATTCCCAAGCACCTCTTGCTGTAATACCCATTTTTTTATGGTCGTACCCTGTTCTGCCGCCAGATGCGAAAGCATCGCCTAACCAAAAATGATAACTTTCGGCAATTTCATTGGCTAAATCCGAAAAAGAAGCTGTCCCTTTATCAGCGGCAACAACAAGGTAGGGATCGAAATCATCGTAACAAACGACTTGTTTAGGATGGATATTTTTCTCTCCGACAATATTATCGGTGATGTCTAGTAGACCAGAAATAAATGCTTTATAAGCAGCTATCACTGCCAACTGTTGCTCTTCGCGATGGGGGAAGGTTTGTTTTAAAACAAAGCCGCCTTTTGCACCCGACGGTACAATCACAGCATTTTTTACGACTTGGGCTTTCATTAATCCCAAAATTTCCGTACGGAAATCTTCAACGCGGTCTGACCAACGAATACCGCCCCGCGCAACTTTCGTATAACGTAAATGGATGGCTTCAAAACGTGGCGAATAGACAAAAATGCCATATAAAGGTAACGGTTGAGGAAGTTCAGGTATTTTTCGTGAGTCCAATTTAAAAGAAAAATAATCTTTCGGTTGTTTATCTGCAGTTAATTGAAAGTAATTACATCGGAGTGTAGCTTTTAAAACGTCAAGTAAACGACGAATAATACGATCTTCATCTAAACTACGAACGTTCTCTAAGCTTTGTAAAATACGTTGTTCAATTTTTTCAACTTCAAATTCCCTTTTGGATTTCTTATCCGGATTATGAGCGGTTAGAAAATAGAGGACTAAATTACGTGCAATACTAGCATTATCAACTAATGCTTTTTCAATGTAAGACTGGCTAAATCTGAATAACACTTGCCGTAAGTATTTAGCATATGCGCGTAAAATCATTATTTCGCGCCAAGTAAGCGCAGCACCTAAAATTAATTTATTAAAGCCATCGTTTTCTGCCGCACCAAAATAAATTTTGATGAAGGCTTCTTGAAATAACGAACGAATTTCTTCAATTGCTATAGGTCGTTTGTACGTGACAGCAAAGTCACTAATCCAAATCGTTTGCCCGGTTCCAAAAACAATTGAATCAGGACGCTCATTATCCGTTCGTAAATCTAAATTTTCAAAAATAGGTAAGATATCAGAAAGTGGAATCGGTTTTTGCCATTGGAATAAACGTAAATGAAGCGGATATTCTGCCTTAGGGTCTGCAGAATAATAAAAGTTAATTGCGATTGGATTTTCATCGGATAACTTTTCTAAATAATCAATATCATCCACTGCCATGGAGGCAGGATAATCAACACTATAGCTTGCAGAAAATTTACTACCATATTTTTTAGATAAACTATTGGCGCGTTTGAGAGCATATCGATGATGCAATAATGCTTCGAATTGTTTTTTCCATGAAGTTGACATCGAACCATCCCTTTAGGGCGTTAGAAGCGTTAAGGTGATTGGGTTTGCAAAGACAGCCCCAATTTTTAAGCTATGCCATTATTTATCTTTTACTAAAAGTACTAAGGGTGTCAATTCATTGTGCTCTGAATGGTGCTTGGGAGTAAATTTTTGCCAAAATTCGCATGAAGTAGCAGGAAGGCGCTAATTGCGAAGCAGGGAGCAATCGCAAGGGGAAGCAAGGGATGAATGCTGAGAAGTAACCCGCCAAAGAATCCCGTGAAGGCCCAGGTGGCGCTCACCACGACAAATCCAACGCCCATCACCTTTCCCTGTTTTTCCGCAGGTATTATGTTTGAATAAAGTGCGGTTAAGCATGTATAGGCAATTACGTCACCAGCTGCTACTGGGAAAGCACTTAACCAGATTAATAATTTCGGACCATGCCAAAGGCATATACCTAAAGTGAATAAAATTCCCAAGGATACGAGCGTCGTTGCCAAGAAAAGCATAAGGCGAATTGAGCAAAATCTGTGCAATATTTTCAAGCCCAGACCGGTGGTTAAGGCTAACCAAAAGGCAATCATACCAATAAATTCACCGAGTTCTGCTGAGTTAAAGTGGTAGCGTGTTTTTAATAAGGGGGGGATAAATTGATAATAAGTACTCCAGCTGGCTTGAATGAGTAAAAGAAGGAGCGAAATTTGTAAAATTCCAGGGTGAGTCAAAACGGCTTTAAAAGCTGCAAAACGATCCTTTGAAGCTTTAAAAGACTGACGCGAAACATTGGTTTCTGGCATTTTCCTTATCACAATTAAAGTGTTGATCGCTGCAAGACTTGCCCCAACAAAAAAAGGTAAGGCGAAATTAAGAGTGGGAAAGGCGTAGCGGATGGCAAAGTAGCCACCTAGGAAAGGACCAATAGCGGCCCCCACTGAAATAGCGAATTGTAAATAACCCATATATATAATTTTTTGGTGCGGTAAAACGGTATCGCCAATGATTGCGAGCGCTGTCGGGTTGGCGCGGACAAAAGCCCCTTTGATTACGAAACCAAGCAGCACTAATAAAAGCGCTCCGAAATAGATGCCAAGTCCTACAATGAAGGTAAAAAGACAAGCGCTAAAAACTTCAATGATAAGGATTTTTTTTCGCCCCCACTCGTCAGATAACGTACTAAGCAAGGGCGCAAAAAATAAATTGATGAGGTTAGGCAGTGAAATGCATAAGCCATACCACATACTGCGCGCGGCATAAGAAGTTTCCGGCAGAAACAAACGGCTGTGGGGATCAAAAAATATCAGCGTTATTAAGGGAAAGGTGATGGTGAGGTAGGTTTGGTCGAGAAAAATGATAAACAATAAAGCGCGAATAGGGGATGACTTCGCGATCATAATTCCTTCCAATCATCGGAATCAATGGTGCGCGGGGGGCGAGGCGACTTTAGTTTAACCACCGCTTTGGGCGGAAAAAATTTCTGTTTAAGCCATGCAAGGGAAAAAAGCACAAAGCCGACAATTGCGCCAATAAAAAATAAATAAGCTAAGAGGAAAATGCCAAAAGCAAGTGCTACTAGGGCTACGCCAATGAAAATAAAAGGAATGAGTTGACTAAAAAATCGTCGCATAAAAAATCCTTAAAACTTGCCCCACAATTTTTTGGGCGGCGCTGCGGGGATTGGATTGTCGCGGCATTTAAAAATGCGTTGATACTTTTCTACCTCTTTTTGTTGCGATTTCGAGGGAGTCGGAAAACGATGTGCAAGCTGCGCCAGAAATTGATCCAGCTCGCTAATATAATAAGATAAATTGAGCCATTTTTTGATGAAAGACATTAAGCTGTCCCCGCCTAAAAAAGAGTTCGAGAGTATAGCACACAACTAAAAATGGCAGTGAAAATTAAATTGATAAAATGAGCTAGCAACTGATTAAACAAAAGAACAAAATAAAAGTAAACGGATTTCACCATCTGTATAATAAAATCACAGGGCGCAGGGAGATTTAATGAGAATTGTCTGCCTTTTTCTCAGCATAGGGATTGTTCTACTTAGCAGCTGCAATCTCACATTTGCAAAAGAACGCATTACCAAAAAAACCACTGTGACAAAAAAAGTTGTTTATAAAGTATTCCATTGGGGGCCGAGTTTTTTAAACGGCGCTTCACGACTCACCACTGAACTCAATGAAATTGTGCGAGCTCCAGGCGCGACGGCAACTATTTCAGTTTTTGTAAAGTCGATGAAATCGGGAGAAGTGCTTTATACCCGTAACATTCATTCGCCTATGACTCCTGCTAGCACCCTTAAAGTGTTAACCGCAGAAGCTGCCCTTATTTACCTTGGTCCCCAATATCGATTTGCCACCCAACTGCTGACTGATGCAAAAGATGTAAAAAAAGGCGTGTTGCAGGGTAACCTCTACATCGCTTTAAGCGGTGATCCAACCCTAACGTATAATGATTTAGTTAATTTATTATTAGCTCTTAAAAGCCACCATGTTTCTGCTATTTCGGGCAATGTGTACATTGATCAAACTGCGTATGATCAACGTGTTTATGGGCCGGGTTGGGACGTTAAAGATAAACAATATTGTTATGCTGCTCCAATTAGTGCAAGCATCATTAATCGAAATTGTTTGGCCTTTAAAATTGAACCCGCAAAGCTTGTTGGTAAAAGTGCGCAAGTGGTTACCTATCCAAAATATTTTTATCCAACCATAAAGAATAGCGTCGTCACAAAAAATAATCGCATCAAAAATTGTGCGCTGCATTTAACGACCACACCCGATAAAGTGATTAATGTTGGCGGCTGCATGCCCAAAGGTCCTTATGCATGGGGCGTTAGTTATGTGATTACTGATGTAAATGAATATAATCGTTCGCTTTTTAAAAATTTACTCATCCGCCTTGGTGTTCGCGTCCAAGGTACAGTAGGCTTTAATACCGCACCCAAACGATTATCCTTAATTTCTCAACACGCTTCAGAACCTCTAACGACTATGATTAATGAAATGTTAAAAAAATCGGATAATGTGATTGCGGGTGCTCTGTTTAAAAAGATTGGTCAACTTTATTCTAAAAAACCTGGAAGTTGGGAAAACGGTGGCTTAGCAGTTTCGCAAATTCTTGCCAAGCATACTGGAATGAAGCCGGCAGGATTACGTGCAATAGATGGCTCTGGCATCTCGCCTCAAAACGTCATGTCAAGTGCACAAATGATGCAAGTTTTAGATTATGCTTTTCACCATACTGCAACCAGTGCAGAATTTATTACTGCATTACCCGTGGCTGGTGTTGATGGAACGTTAAAACATCGTATGGGTAATATTGCTCGTAAAGTTCGCGCTAAAACTGGAACCATTTCAGGTGTTGTAAGTCTTGCGGGCTATGCAATCAGCGCTGATAACGAACCGCTCGCTTTTGTCATCATCGTCAATGGACCCAAAGGTCTGTCTTGGCAGTATCGAGGTATGGAAGATCAAATCGTAACAGCCCTAACGCGATATAAACGTTAATTTTTAAGTGAAGTGGAGAAGATATCCAATCGCGACGCCAGCTAAAGCAATCGTTGCACCATAGAGCATGTATGCCATTTTATGCGGCGTTGGCGGAGGCGTCAGTTGATAGGCATCGGTGGTGAGCATAAACCGTGCGCGTTCTTGCTGTTGTTTCTTTTCACTCAAAACTTCATGTAATAAAGAGGGTAAGGCAGGCAATTGTTCAGACCATAAGGGAAGTTGATCCCGAACTCGTTTAAAAAAAGCTTTGGTGCCAATTTGTTTTTTTAACCATTTTTCAATTTGCGGGGCAGCACAACCCCATAAATCTAAATCTGGCGCAAGCTGGCGACTCAAACCTTCAATGTTTAATAATGTTTTTTGGAGAAGAATCAATTGGGGTTGAATATTGATATGAAAACGACGTGCGACTTGAAAGAGTCGCAAAAGTAATTGGCCAAAAGAAATATCACGCAGCGGTTGCTCAAAAATCGGTTCTGATACGGAGCGAATGGCGCCTTCAAATTGATCGATTCGCGTATCCGGCGGTAGCCAACCACATGCAATATGAAGTTCCGCAACCCGTTGATAATCTCGCTTGAAAAAAGCGATCATGTTCTCGGCTAAATATCGCTGATCTTTATGACTCAATGATCCGACAATGCCAAAATCAACGGTAATAAACAGGGGATTTTCTTTATCTTCAATCGAAACAAATAAATTACCAGGATGTAAGTCAGCATGAAAAAAACTATCTCGGAAAATTTGAGTGAAAAAAATCTCAATGCCACGCTCGGCAAGTTTTTTCATATCGACACCGGTTTCTTTAATCCGTTTAATGTCATGAATTGGAATGCCGTAAATTCTTTCCATGACTAAAACATTGGCGCGACAATAATCCCAATAAATTTTTGGAACATATAAAAGTGGACTATCCACAAAATTACGGCGTAACTGCGTCGCGTTGGCGCCTTCACGTGTTAAATCAAGCTCGTCATAAAGCGTTTGAGCAACTTCCGTTACAATCTCACGGGGTTTAAAATGACGGGCGCGATTCCAATAGCGTTCAGCGAGCGTTGCTATGGTAAACAGTAAATCAATATCACGATCAATAGATTTTCGAATGCCAGGACGAAGTACTTTAATGACCACATCTTCGCCATGCCTTAGTCGTGCAGCGTGGACTTGTGCAATTGAGGCTGAAGCCAATGCTTCTTTATCAAATTCGCTAAAAGCAACATCGATGGGGCACCCCAATGATTCTTCTATTAATGCCTTAGCTTGGCCACCCGGAAAAGGTGGAACACGATCTTGTAATTTGGCAAGCTCGATTGCAATGTCATCGGGTATTAAATCGCGTCGGGTGGAGATGATTTGACCCACTTTAACAAAAATAGGACCTAAGTCTTCAAGTGCACGACGAATACGCTCGCCCCGTGGAAGTTTTTGACTAAAGCGCCAAAAGAAAGGATTAAACAAGACCATGAAGCGAATAGGGTAAAACCAATGCGTACCCAAAACGAGTTCATCAATATTGTAACGAGCTAAAATATAATTAATTCTTATTAAACGAAATAAACGGGTGAATACTTTCATGAGGCATTCTCATCAGCGGGACGACTTGAGGCAAGAAGTTTAATTTTTGCTTCAAGCCGATCAGTAGCCATGCGTAATTCATCAATGTCATGAAATAGATCATCAAGGGCTAGGCGGGTGGGAAACCACAAAGCTTCTTCTTGAACATAATCTTTGATGTCTGCAGTAAGGGCCACATTAATATTTTGAATGGTTTGACGAATTTCTTTCCAAGTTTGTTGGAGATGATAAGCTGGAACATCGCCAATGACTCGGGAAAGATGTTCTGTCCAATCAATATCGAGTGCGTCAAATAAATGCACGACTTGCTGGCCGACCTCTGCATTCCCCGTCATTTTTAAATCTTCTGAAAAAAAACGATGGCGGGTTTCGCGCGCTAAGAACATTGCCATCATTTGTAAAGGTGTGCCGGAAATAGTTGTATCTGGAGTCAATGCTGAACCTTTTTCAATATGCACACCCGTGTCATCAAAAATACATTGAAAAGTAAAATGAAGGGGCAATAACGTTATAGTAATAACTCTCCCTTGTAGATGGTTCAACCGTTGTTCAGATTCATTATCTAAACGCAAAAGCTTATTAATTCCATCCGTTACTTTATTCAGCAGGACATCGGAGAAATTAATCATTAATATTTTTTCCCTTGATGAAGTGCAACAATTCCACCATTTAAATTGAAGTACTTAACATCATCAAAATGGGCCTGTTGCATTAATGTTTTTAAAGCGTCTTGATCAGGGTGCATGCGAATGGATTCAACCAAATACTGATAACTTGCGCGGTCCTTGACAATGAATTCACCCAATTTAGGAATGATATTGAAGGAATAAAAATCATAAACTTTATTTAATAATGCGGAATGTGGTTTTGAAAATTCTAAAATAAGTAATTGGCCACCTGGCTTTAAGATGCGATAAAACTCACTTAAGGCAGCCGGTTTATCAACAACATTGCGTAAGCCGAAGGCAATAGTGATGCAATCGAAGTAATCGTCTAAAAAAGGCAAAGCTTCAACCGTTGCTTGAACGTATTCAATGGAAGTTTGCATCCCACCATTAATGAATTGATCTCGGCCCTGATTCAACATGGGTCCATTAATATCGGTTGCAATGACAATGCCCTGCGGGCCTACTTTTTTGGCCAGTCGAAACGCTAAATCGCCCGTCCCAGATGCTGCATCAAGCACACGCTGACCCCAACGAATATTTGCAACATTGACAGCAAAACGTTTCCATTGGCGATGTAACCCAAACGACATGAGATCATTCATTAAATCGTATTTAGGGGCAACGGAGGCAAACACTTCAGTGACCAAATTAGTTTTTTCGTCTTCTGAAACACGGCGAAAACCGAAATGCGTTTGTTTGTCTTTAGGTTGATGATCCATGCGTTTCACTCGTGAAATTAGGTAAGCATTATACTGATTAAACAGGTTAGAGTTAATAAATGGGTGATAAAAAACGGAACTTCATGAAAAGTTCTTGTGGTAACGAGCGCAATTTGTACAATGCAAAGTCCAGCGAGGGTAAGCCATAAGCAGGGGGCTGTTTTGGAAAGAAAAAAGAAAGTGAATGTGTAAGTTAGCATTAAACTGAGACCAATCAAAAGTTTGCAATTTCTTTGCCCCAGCACCAGAGGCAATGTTTTAATGTTTCCCTGCCAATCACCCTTAACATCATTAAGATCGATAAGAGAAGCTGAAAGCGTCACGCCAAGAAGAAAGAATGGGGTAATAATCGCTGGAAATAGCGCGAGATTAGGTTGCACTAAAAGAAAGCCTGCTAAGAATAGAATATAAGTGTTCACAGCAAGAATAGCTTTTGAAATGAACAAAAACCTTTTTAAACGCAAAGGTGGTGTGGAATAGCCATGATAAAGGGCCATAACAATCAAGATGGCGTAGGTCGTTGTGTGGCTGCAAGCACATGCAAATGCTAATGATATTATAAAAGCAACATAGCTAATCCCGAGGTAATGGTTAAGTGCAATAGCCTGTTTTTGTAAAGGTCGGTGCGGATGGTTAACGGCGTCAATGGCAACGTCGGCAATGTTATTGTGGATAATCGCAAATAAAGCAGCAAACACCAGACTTATTCCGAAACAAAGGAGAGGAAGCGCTAACTCATAATAATACGTCAAAGACTCAGGATATAAGTGTATACCTAAAGCGACGCCTAGAAGGACCATCCACATATAATGCGCAATTTTAAGCCAACGCATGTCAGCTATGAGCACTGTAATACAATGTGGAATGAAACATCGCATGCTATAAGGTCCTCTTTGCTATTGATTATTTTTATTGACGCAAGAAAGTGATTAGCGACGCGGCGTAGCTCGGAGAAGGCTTGCAAAGCAATGCGACTTCATGTTGCGTCAGGAAAGTGCCGATGATAGATCAAATTACGCAGTACCCTCATATAAGATTATTGAGCAAATAGGTTAATCATGCAGATTTTAAAAAATATAATTACAAAATGCGAGCAAGCACCTACCTCTTTATTACATTGTTATGTCATTTTTTTATCAGCCGTTATTTTGCGTAACTTTATTGAGTGTTTTTCACAGCGCGTTAATCATTTTAATTTGCCAGCCAATTTGCTTGGGCTTGAATTACTGCACTTCACGTTTTTTTATCATGTCATGTTCATTTTGTTTTTGTTAGTGTTTCGTATTTCAACAAAATGTTCGTCGCTCCACATTATTCGCATGATGGCAGCTACCGTTTTTATTATTTTATTAGCACCGATTATTGATTTGATCGTCACGCAAGGGGAAGGATATAACCTTACTTATATCAACGTTATTCATCATGACAATTTACTTCGCGCTTATTTTACTTATGCAATGGATGTGCAAGGAATTTCGCCAGGCATCAAAATTGAAATTATAATATTGCTTGCACTTAGTTTTTTGTATTTACGCAATCAACAGGTCACAGTGTTAGGCAGTTTATTTTGCATTGTCGTTTTATACTCAATCATTTTTTTCTGCGGCATTGCACCTTTTTTATTTGGGAAATTAATCACCGCAGTAGGATATAGCTATCAATTTAGCAATGATTTGATGATTCATTATTATCTTTTTTTATTTTTTTTATTAATCATGGGGTTGAGTAATTATCTCTTCCCTGCCTTTACGTTATGGGTTAAAAGGCCTGCTTTATTATTTTTTCTTTTAAGTGGATTTTTATTGATCGGTATAGCATTGGGCTTGTATACGAGTAGTTTGAGCGTAAAACAGCAGTTCGATTTTTATCCCGCTATTTTAAGTAATACCTTACTCCTCATGATCAGTTTATTTTTTTTGGCGCATTTTACGTATGCGCTACGCGCTCATAAAAATCAAGACGCTATAGCCTATACTTTACTTGCTATGATTTATGTATCAGTAAGTAATGTAAAGTTAACTTTTCTTTTGATTGTTACGCTCGCGTGTTTAGGATTGAGCATTTGGTATAATCGGTTAGCAGGCATGATATTAGGTTGTGTTGGCTTTGTTCTTATGTTATTGGGTTATCTTCTTATCCATGAAAATGTTTACTTATTTCCGAAAGAATTAATGGGGATAAGTGGTGTGATTGCAATCGTTGCGACTGCAATCAATACCTATCGATTAAAATGTTTAGATAAGGTCGCTATTCCGCACCCGCTGCCCGTCGTAGAATCTCACCCGCTAAAGCAAGGTAAGCAATTGCACCTTGAGATTTTTCATCGTAATGA
This sequence comes from Gammaproteobacteria bacterium, assembly GCA_013816845.1. Lineage (NCBI taxonomy): Bacteria > Pseudomonadati > Pseudomonadota > Gammaproteobacteria > Gammaproteobacteria bacterium. The sequence continues at coordinate 63,226 of JACDDU010000003.1, read as the reverse complement.
ATAACGGGAATGCCATGGCTGGGCGCTTCTGCCAAACGAACATTGCGAGGAATAACGGTGCGATAAACTTGTTCTTTGAAATGTTCTAACAATTCTTTGGAAACATCCAAAGCTAATCGATTCCGCCCATCGTACATCGTGCGTAACAAACCTTCGATATGTAAATGTTCGTTAATCGTGGTACGTATTTGGTCGACTGTACTCAGTAAACCCCGCAAGCCTTCTAATGCAAAATATTCACATTGAATCGGAATTAAAACAGAATGGGCTGCGACCAATGCATTAACGGTTAGAATGCTAAGTGAAGGCGGACAATCAATTAAAATATAATCATAGTTTGATACAATCGGCGCTAAAATATTTTTTAATCGAAATTCTCTATCTTTTTCTTGCAGCATTTGCATCTCGGCAACAATTAATTCTTGATTCGTTGCTAAAACATCAAAACCGCTCGTGGAGCGTAATATAGCTGTTTGCACATCAATTTCACGACATAGCACTTGATTAATCGTGTATTGAATGGCGTCTTTACCTAAACCACTTCCCACGGTTGCGTTACCTTGCGGATCTAAATCTAACAGCATGACATTGCGTTTCATGGCAGCAAATGATGCGGCTAAGTTAATACTCGTCGTAGTTTTGCCAACACCTCCCTTTTGGTTGGCTATCGCGATTATTTTTCCCACACTGCCTCCTTTAAAAAACGTGACATTGCAATCCTTGGTCAACGCTTCTTAGTAAAAGATAAAATATGCCGTTCAACATCTCGACCGGAAATCGAAACGGCTGAAGATTGCATTAAAACAAATTCATCGGATATGTTCGTTAACTCTTCTTGAGTGATGCGCGCTTTCATTGCGATGAATCGACCATCTGGACCAAGTAGATGACTAGTCCAAGTTAAGAAATTATTCAAATCTGTAAAAGCACGTGCAAGGATAGTATCAAAACCGAGCGCTGGATGAAAATCTTGCACGCGAGCACATTGTACTTCCACATTGGTTAAGCCGAGTTCTGCAATAACTTGCACTAAAAACCGACTCTTTTTGCTATTCTTCTCAAGCAATACCCATTTTTTTGCAGGCTCCATAATTGCGAGCGGTATGCCCGGCAAACCTGCACCACTACCAATGTCAATTAAACGCGTCCCGTGCAAGAAGGGCAAGAGCGTTAAACTATCGATGAGATGTAAGTCAATCATTTCGCGCGAATCGAGAATGGCAGTGAGGTTAACGATGCGATGCCATTTGGTGATAAGTTCTAAATGCGCTATCCATTGCTCGCGCTGTTTCTCACTCGCTTGAATGCCATTTTTAAGTAAAATGGTTGGAAGCAAATCACGCAGCTGAGGTAACATGTTTATTCTTTTTTAAATAAATCAAAATTAAAGAGATGCCAGAAGGAGTCATGCCGGGAATGCGTGAAGCATGTCCTAGCGTTTCTGGTTTAACTAATGCCAATTTTTGTTTAATTTCTGTCGATAATCCACTAATAATTTCATACGGAAAATCAGCAGGAATTTTTAACGTCTCTTGACGCACGCATTTGGCAATTTCTTCTTCTTGACGCGTAATATAACCTGCGTATTTTGCTCGAATTTCAATTTGTGAGGCTGCTTGCTGACAAGTTACACCAGGACCAAATTCTTCTACTTGCATCAAGCTTGCATAACTGATCTCGGGTCGTCGTAACAAATCTAATAAACGGTATTCGCGTGCAAGGGGTTGCTGAAGCAGCGGTGCAATTTTATTTGCACCCATTGTATGAGGGTGAACAAACGTGGCATGTAAGCGTTGCTCTTCTTGCTCGATTGCTTCTCGTTTCTTTTCAAAGTATTGCCAACGGGTCTCATCAACTAAACCTAATTCATAACCTTTGGGTGTCAAACGAAGATCAGCATTATCTTCGCGAAGTAATAATCGATATTCAGCGCGACTTGTAAACATCCGATAAGGCTCTGTCGTGCCTCGCGTAATTAAGTCATCAATCAAGACACCAATATAAGCTTCATCGCGTCTCGGTGACCAGGATGGTAAATTTTGGCTGAAGCGAGCTGCATTTAATCCTGCAATTAAACCTTGCGCAGCAGCTTCTTCATAGCCGGTTGTGCCATTGATTTGGCCTGCAAAAAAAAGGCCAGGGATCGCTTTGGTTTCAAGCGACATTTTTAATCCACGCGGATCAAAATAATCATATTCAATCGCATAGCCCGGCCGGGTAAGGTGAGCTTGTTCAAAGCCATGAATCGTGCGAATAAATGCAACTTGGCTTGCAAAGGGTAAGCTTGTTGAAATTCCATTGGGATAGAATTCGGTCGTCGTCAATCCTTCTGGCTCAACAAAAATTTGGTGCGTATTTTTTTCAGCAAAACGTACGACTTTATCTTCAATGGAAGGGCAATAGCGCGGGCCTGTACTTTCAATTTGGCCCGTGTAAAGCGGCGAATCTTTTAAAGACGCACGAATCAACTCATGCGTTTTTTCATTGGTGTGGGTAATGTAGCAAGGGACTTGTTGGGGATGTTCCTCCCTATTCCCCAAGAATGAAAAAACGGGAGTAGGTTCATCGCCAGGTTGGGAAGCAAGCACAGCAAAATTAATACTTCTACCGTCAATGCGCGGTGGTGTGCCCGTTTTTAGTCGTCCGACAGGCAAATTTAATTCACGTAATTTTAAAGCGAGACGCTGGGCGGGCATGTCCCCGGCGCGACCGGCTGCATACGTTTGCGGGCCAATATGAATTTTGCCGTCGAGAAACGTGCCCGCGGTCAATACAATCGCTTTACTATAAAATGTTAAACCCATTTGCGTGATCACGCCTGCAACCTGATTGCTCTCTAAGAGAATGTCATCCACAGCTTGTTGAAAAAGCCAAAGATTGGGCTGATTTTCTAAATGAGACCGTATGGCTTGTTTATAAAGAAGCCGATCGGCTTGCGCGCGCGTAGCTTGCACCGCGGGTCCCTTGCTGGCGTTCAGAATACGAAAATGAATGCCTGCGAGATCGATGGCTTTAGCCATTACACCACCGAGAGCGTCAATTTCTTTCACAAGATGACCTTTGCCAATGCCGCCGATGGCCGGGTTACATGACATCTGCCCAAGCGTTTCAATGTTGTGGGTAAGTAATAAAGTACTGGCGCCCGTACGGGCCGCGGCAAGGGCTGCTTCCGTTCCGGCGTGACCGCCCCCCACTACAATTACATCAAATCGATTTAAAACATTTGTCATCAGGTCACTGCACTTTCGGTGAAAGGGATATATCATACCGTCCTCGCGCCAAAATATTTAGGGATATTTAATCAATCCTGGCACAAATATGCCCAAATATGAAAAAATTATGATCAATAGAAGGTAGGGGTAGCATGACAGCAACAGCAACGGTAGATATCGCCATTTTTGGGGGGGGCGTTGCGGGCTTATGGACATTGAATCGTCTTCGCAAGCTAGGCTTAACCGCGGTTTTGTTTGAGACGCATTTGTTGGGCGGAGCGCAAACTCAGCATTCCCAGGGCATTATTCATGGCGGGATGAAGTATGCATTGCAAGGTATCCTCACTCAAGATGCGAAGGCCCTCGCTTCCATGCCTGATCGATTTCATGCTTGTTTAGCAGGCGTTGGCGAAATTGATTTAAGTGATGTGAGCGTGCTATCCGACCGACAATACTTATGGTCGACCAATAGGTTCACGGGAAAATTAACGGGATTTATGGCGCAAACTGCTTTGCGTGGCCAAGTGGAACGTTTACAACCTGCAGATTACCCCACGGTCTTTCAAGATTCTGCATTTAAGGGTGAAGTTTATGCACTCGCCGAAACTGTGCTTGATGTACCAAGCCTTGTCGCTCAGCTCAGTTGCGACCAACCGGTCTATAAAATTGATGCATTCGGTCAGGAAGCTTTTCAGTTTGATCAAGGGCATTTACGGGGCATGTTATTGAAGTCAAGTGAGCAAACGTTACAGGTGCAGGCTCAATCTTATATTTTCACGGCGGGAGCGGGCAATGAAAAGATCTTGGCAGCGTTGCCAGAAAAAAAAGTTACCATGCAACGTAGACCGCTACACATGGTATTGGTCAAAATGCCTTTTCAACATGCGATTTTTGGGCATTGTTTAGGAATCGGCGCTCGCCCCCGCATGACTATAACGAGTCATCGTTTACCAAGTGGCGAATGGTGTTGGTATTTGGGAGGCAATATTGCAGAAGAGGGCGTTAAGCACACCCGTGAAGCTCAAATTCTTTTAGCGCGAAAAGAATTGCAAACGCTTTTTCCGTGGCTTGATTTTTCCGGTGCAGAATTTGCAACCCTTACAATCGATCGTGCTGAAGCCAAACATCCGCAGGGTTTAAAACCTGAATCTTCTTCCGTTGAATGCATGAATAATATTATTTTAGGGTGGCCCACAAAACTCGTTTTGGCACCCAATCTTGCGGATGAAGTAATTGCTTATCTCAACTCCCAATCAATTCAGCCGCGACCAACGTGCCTTGCTCCACTTTTTCATTGGCCTAGAGCTAATCAGGCTAAACCCATAGGAGAGATGTACTTTGCAAAAACGTCGCTTAGGTCAAACTGATATCGAAGTAAGCGTGCTGGGTTTAGGCACGGTTAAATTTGGACGAAATGAAGGTGTTAAATATCCACAACATTTTACTTTGCCCAGGGATGATGAAATCAAAAATTTATTAAGTGCGTCGTTAGAGGTGGGTATTAATTTATTAGATACTGCACCAGCATATGGAAGCAGTGAAGCGCGTCTGGGTAAGTTGCTCAAAACCAATCGTTCAAAATGGGTTATTTGCACGAAGGTTGGGGAGCGTTTTGAAAAGGGTCGTTCTGAATTTGATTTTACTGAAGCGGGCATGATTAAAAGCGTCGAAGAGAGTTTGAAAAAATTGCAAACTGATTATCTTGATATTTTATTAATTCACTCCTCAGGCGATGATATTAAAATTATCGAAGAAGATCGCGTCTTTGACACCCTCATGAAGTTGAAAGCATTAGGCAAAATTCGTGCTTATGGTTTTTCATCAAAAACTATTGTGGGTGGATTACGGGCGTTAAGCGTAGGAGACGTGGTGATGGTTACGCATAATTTAGCTAGTCAAGCAGAGCAAGAGGTTATTGATGAAGCGAGGCGGACGCAAAAAGGCATTTTTATTAAGAAGGCTTTTAATAGCGGTCATTTAGATGCTAAAACTTCGCTGCAATTTGCGTTACAAACACAAGGCGTCACCAGTGTCATTATAGGGACGATTAATCCTCTGCATTTAAAAGAAAATGCGCAAGTTGCTCTTGCCATTGAGTCATAAGATACATTAGACGTGCAGCTTTGTTACCAATCATTGAAGACCAAGATGGAGTGTTGTTTTGATGATTATCATAGGTTCCATTCAATCTATATTTTATTAGCCTACTAAGAAATTAAAAGGGTTAATGTAGTTGATCCTAGCCTATTAATATTGAAAGAACCTCGATCAAGTAATAAAACCCATTGGCTTTATTTTGATGATGAGCTCTCATTCAACCTGCGTTTTTTTATCAAAGTTTGTTTTAAGCAATGTAGATTTTTTTCTAATCCCACCAGATAAGTTTGCTCACCCACATTACTTTCAAAAATATCCATTTCATTTTTTGCCTCATGACGAATGGTGTGAATAGAGCGCGGTGCATTGATTAATTGACCATTGCGAAAGAGTGGACTTAAGAGATCGACAAAGCCATCTACATCATTTAGATGTTTTAAAGTTTGATCTGTATCGAATAAAATTGCATCCGGTGTGTCAGAAATACCGAGATTTAAATCATAAATGACATCAATGAAATATTTTTCATTATAAAAAAAACGCCGAACTTGATGACGTCCGGGATTTGAAATTTTAATGTCTTGTTCTGATAATTTTAATTTATATAGCCATTCTCCCTGTTTATTTTGCAAGGCAGATAACTTGTAAACGCCATCGAGCGCGGGTTGATCGTAGGCGGTCGTGAGGTTGGTTCCTACACCCCAAGCATTAATTTTTGCGCCTTGTTCTTTGAGGCTCTTGATCACGTACTCATCCAAAGTATTACTTGCCAAAATAGTCGTTTCAGTAAAACCTGCTGCATCAAGTAAATTGCGTGCTTTAATACTTAAGTCAGCCAAATCGCCTGAATCTAAGCGAATACCGATTAAATCATCACCATTTGCTCGTAATTTTTGACCGACTTGAATGGCATTTTTAACACCCTGTAACGTGTTATACGTATCGACAAGTAATACGCAATTTTGCGGTAGGACATCAGCATAAGCAGTGAATGATGATAATTCATCGTCAAACGCGCTCACCCAACTATGAGCATGAGTACCGCGCACGGGAATGTCGTAAAGTTTTCCCGCGAGCGTATTGGATGTTGCACATGTCCCACCAATGTAGGCAGCGCGGCTTGCAGAGAGTGCACCATCCGGACCTTGTGCACGACGCATGCCAAATTCAATGACAGGATGAGGTGCTGCTGCACGACACACCCGCGTTGCCTTAGTGGCGATCAAAGTTTGAAAATTAATAATATTTAATAGCGGCGTTTCTAGAAGTTGACATTGGAGCAAGGGACCTTCGATTCGTAAAATAGGTGCATGCGGAAAGGCAAGGGTGCCCTCTGGCATCGCATCAATATCACATTGAAATCGCATTTTACTAAGGTAGTCGAGAAAATCTTGAGGGAACAAAGGCTCGCCCGCATGGGTTTGCAAAGATGCAAGATAATCAATATCACTTGCTTCAAATTGCCAAGATTGCAAGAAATCAATGACGCTTCCCAAACCACACGTTAAGGCATAATTCCCTTGAAAAGGGCTTTTTCTGAAGAGAAGATGAAAGACTGCTCGATCTTCATGTTGTTTCAAACGCCAGTAACCATAAGCCATGGTGAGTTGGTAAAAGTCAGTTAGAAGCGGTGTATAGGTTGTAAAACTCACTTTTTTATCCTCGTATATCATCTGTGTGTCGGGCGTCTCAATGGAGCTCTATTTGTCTGATATAACTCCACTGGCACGCTTATCGTTTTCAATCGCACCCTGTCCCATTATAATGGCTATCTCAACTTCATGAAGAAGGTTTCGCTATGACGATGCAACGGCTGCTATTTTTATTTGGATTATCGGTATTGTTGGCTGGGTGTTCAACTGGAAGATTAGGTTCTGAATATTTTGCGGGTGAAAACAATAGTGATATGGGTGTGCGTTATTTACTAGGACGCGGTGTGCCCCAAGACAACGAAAAAGCATTTTACTATTTTAATCGTGCAGCAGGCAGCGATGACGCTTTTGCGCAAAATGAGCTGGGTTACCTTTACGCAGCCGGGAAAGGAACACCGCGCGATTATGGCAAAGCTTTGTACTATTACCAAAAGGCAGCTAACCATGGTCTAGCCAGTGCGCAATATAGTTTGGGTCAAATGTATCTCTATGGATTAGGCACGCCGGTGAATAAAGGTCTTGCATTAAATTGGTTCCAAAAATCAGCGAACAATGGTTTCGCTCCCGCAAAAACGATGCTTGCGCGTTTACGCTGATGCCAGAACCCCGGAAACGTTTTGGTCAACATTTCTTATGTGATAAAAATGTCATTGCACGAATCGTGAATGCGTTACACATTAAACCCACTGAACACCTTGTGGAAATTGGCCCCGGACAAGGGGCCTTAACGACAGCTGTGTTGCAGCAAACTAAACAATTGGATGCTATAGAGCTTGATTATGATTTAATTCCTGCACTGCAAGATCGTGCTCATCGGTATGGGGATTTAGTCATTCATCAAGCGGATGCTTTGACTTTTAATTTTCGTCAATTGAAAATAGACGCGCGAATGTTACGGGTTTTTGGTAATCTTCCTTATAACATTTCAACGCCCCTTATTTTTCATTTATTAAATTCAGCCGATGTCATTGGCGATATGCTTTTTATGTTGCAAAAAGAAGTTGCTGAACGTTTGGTTGCGCAAGCTAATGATGAACACTATGGTCGATTAAGTATCATGGTGCAGTATCGTTGCCAAGGTGAAATCTTGTTTGACATTGGCCCTGAAGCTTTTTATCCACCACCCAAAGTACAATCAAGTATTGTGCGGTTAGTGCCATATCGTGAATTACCCTATCCAGCCCAAGATTTTAAATTGTTTACTACGGTTGTACGCGAAGCCTTTAATTTACGCCGCAAGACGTTACGCAATAGTTTGAAACATATTGTCCCCGCAATAGTATGGGAGACAGTCGGTATTGCCTCTGATTTGCGTCCGGAAACTTTATCGATGCAACAATTTGTCCTGCTTAGCAATGCCATTAGCATGGTAAAAGCACAAGGCCAATAATCATGTCGACGTATGCCATTGGCGATGTACAGGGATGTTATCAACCCTTACAAAAACTACTTGAGAAAATTAATTTCAATCCAGATACGGATACACTTTGGTTTGCCGGCGATTTAGTGAACCGAGGTCCTGAATCGCAAGCAGTATTAGAATTTATTTATGGTTTAGGTAAGCGTCATATTGTGACACTTGGAAACCATGATTTATATTTAATGGCCCGAGGTTTTGCACGCAAAGAAAAACAACCTTTCGATACGCTTGATAGCTTAATGCAAGCCAAAATATTTCCAGATTTATTGGAATGGCTTCGCCACCTTCCCCTTTTGCACCATGATCAACACTTAGGTTTTATCATGACGCATGCAGGTGTTGCTCCATTATGGGATTTGACGCAAGCTAAAAAATTGGCGCATGAAGTTGAGGAAAATTTACAAGGTTCTCAATTCAAAACATACTTAGCGCAAATGTATGGCGACACACCAGCCCTGTGGCAAGATAATTTACAAGGCATGGCGCGCTGGCGCTGTATCATTAATTATTTTACGCGCATGCGCTATTGTTATGCAGATGGGAGTCTTAACTTTAATTTCAAGGGACGCCCCGATCAAAAGCCTGCTGATTTAATTCCTTGGTTTGAATTGCCCACGCGCGTCCCGCTTGCCGGCCAATTAATTTTTGGTCATTGGGCTGCATTGAATGGTGAAGTCAGCATTCCTCATTTATTTCCCTTGGACACAGGTTGCGTTTGGGGCAAGTGTTTAACGGCTCTTCGCTTGGAAGACCGGCAAATTTTTCAAGTTAATTGCAGTTAACTTATCCCTTTTTTTTCTAACGTTAAGAATGAATAGGGATATGCATTTTTCTCATCAGCTTTGCAATCTTCTCGATTTAAAACCTGCCATTCTTGCATGTTCAATGGTGGAAAATAGGCATCACCTGTAGGCGCGTGGTGCACTAAGGTTAGATAAAGACGATGCGTGAGGGGAAGCGTTTGCTCATAAAGTTCAGCACCTCCAATCATAAAAATTTCTTTATTGAAACGACCTGCATAGTCTAGGGCTTGTGGAATTGATGAAAAAACCTCACAATCGCCTGCACTAAAATCAGGATCGCGCGAAAGTACAATATTCGTACGATTGGGTAAAGGTTTTCCGATGGCAGCAAAAGTTTTGCGGCCCATGAGGACAATATGCCCCGCGGTCAGATTTTTGAAGTGCTTCAAATCAGAAGGTAAATGCCAAGGTAATTGATTATGGTTACCGATAACACGGTTTTCACCCATGGCAACAATGGCTGAAAGATAAGGATTGGTATTTTTCATCGTCGTTGTTTTCGTTTATTATGATTCATTTTATACCTTGGTAGGGCCCATGAAAGATAAACTTTCCCCTCATTATAATGATGTAAGTGACATCCTCAACCAAACCACCCTTAAATTGCATCCTTCTCAAGTTCATGGGTTGATTTGCGGTATTTTATGTGGCGACCCTCATGCTGATCATCCCGCTTGGCAAACCTTAGTCGCAGGAGAAGAAGCCTCGCCGCAAACGCATCAAGTTCTACAAAAGCTTTATGACATGAGTGCGCATGAACTCCAAGAATTTTTACTTGAATTTCAATTACTGCTGCCAGATGAGGAAGAAAATTTACGAGAACGTGCTGAAGCTTTAACGCTATGGTGCCAGGGATTTTTAACTGGATTAAAAATAGCTGACGTCAAAATAATTGGGCGTGAAGCAAGTGACGCGACAGAAGCTATTAACGATATTATTGAAATTGCTAAAATGAATTATGAAGATGTGGTGGCAAGCGAGGAAGATGAAGTAGCTTTTACAGAACTCATTGAGTATGTACGAATGGCTATCATCTTACTTTATCAAGATTTGCACGAAAGTTCAGTTCAAGCTGAAGCGCTCGATACGAATAAACATTTGCATTAACTTGGGAGAGTGGTGGAATGATTTCAATGAATGAATATGCCAAACGCCGTAAAGCACTCATGCAGGAAGTTGGCGATCGTGCCATTGTCATTCTTCATTCAGCTCCAGAAATTTCACGTAATGGCGATGCACTTTACGATTTTCGTCAGAATAGTGATTTTTATTATCTCACTGGGTTTGAAGAGCCAGAAGCTGTCCTTGTTCTTGCTCCACACCGTGCCGAAGGCGAATATATTTTATTTAATCGCCAGCGTAATAAAGATAAAGAAATATGGCACGGTCCGCGTGCTGGACAAGATGGTGCGTGTTCACATTTCTTAGCTAATCAATCTTTTCCAATTGAACAATTTGAAGAACTTTTGCCTGAGCTCTTAAGTGATAGAGAAAGTATTCATTATCCTATTGGTCAAAATGAAATATTAGATCAAATCATTCTGCGAGCGATGAATGAAATCAAAGCCAAAATACGCGGTGGCATGGAATTTCCTACCACTTTTGTTGATGTGGGTCCATCGCTTCATGAAATGCGCTTATTTAAAACCCCGCAGGAAATAAAATTGATGCAACGTGCGGTGGATATTTCCCATGAAGGACATGTTCGCGCCATGAAAGCATGTAAGCCCGCTATGCATGAATATGAATTGGAAGCGGAATTTAGATATGCCTGCTTTCGTCAAGGCGCGCGTTCCACTGCTTATAGTTCCATTGTAGGCGCGGGTAAAAATAGTTGTGTTTTACATTATGTTAGTAACAATAATAAAATTGAAAATGGCGATTTAATTTTAATTGATGCTGGCGCTGAATATCAAAATTATGCTTCAGATATAACACGTACTTTTCCAGCCAATGGTCAGTTTACAAAAGAGCAGCGGCAAATTTATGAGTTAGTCCTTGCGTCTCAATTGGCTGCGATCAAAACTATTAAACCCGGCGAATCTTTCTTAGCAGCACAACATACGATCGTTGAAATCTTAACAGCAGGCTTAGTTGAATTGGGGCTGTTAAAAGGAGATGTCGAAGAATTGATTGAGCAGCAAGCATATTTTCCTTTCTACATGCACCGCTCGGGACATTGGTTAGGATTAGATGTTCATGATGTTGGACGATACAAAATTAACAATAAATGGCGAACTTTAGAGCCTGGCATGGTGTTGACGGTTGAGCCCGGTCTCTATATTGCAGCAGACTCTGGTGCGCCTAAACGCTTCCATAATATTGGCGTGCGCATTGAAGATAATGTCTTAGTTACTGAGGCTGGACATACCGTCTTAAGTCAAGCCATCCCTAAAACCATTGAAGAAATTGAAGCAATCATGGCAGGTGCTGGATAAACTGGATCTGCAAGCTTTAGTCTCCTCATTATTAAATCAGCTAACGAAGGTTTTAAACATGCAGCATGATTTAATCATTGTCGGCGGTGGCTTAGTAGGTTTAAGCCTTGCGCTCGCCTTGCGTGGTACACCTTACTCCATTGGTCTCATCGAACGTCAATCTCCGCAGTTGCAAGATGCTCGATTATTTGCATTAAATCATGCAAGCGTTACCTTTTTAAAAACCTTAAACGTTTGGGATTCCGTGGCGCAAGAGGCTGCACCTATTCACGAAGTGCATGTTTCACGCAAAGGTCATTTTGGCAGCGTTCGATTATCCCGTAATGATTTAAAGCTGGATACATTGGGCTATCTTATCCCTGCACGACATATTGAAAAGGCATTAAATGAAGTTATTTTGAAATTATCTCATTGCACAGTTTATCGCCCAGCCACTGTGCAAACGATAGCGCGACAAGCTGAAAACATTACTTTGCACTGTAAAGCAGAAGAGGGTGAAAAAGTTTTGCGCGGCACTTGCTTGATTGGTGCAGATGGAAGTGATTCGGTAGTGCGTGGCATGATGCATATTCAAACGGAAGAAAAAGTCTTACAACAAATCGCAATAGTCACACACATCTATTTATCCAAACCTCATCAGTTTGTAGCATTTGAACGATTTACAAATGATGGCACTTTAGCCCTATTACCGATGAAGGCGACGAAAGAGGATGAAGCATTAGCGAGATTTCCCGTCGCGACGATTTTGACCACGAGTAAGAATGAAGCGCAGCAACTTTTAGACATGTCAGAAGAAAATTTTCGTCAGGCATTGCAGGAGGCTTTTGGCTTTAGATTAGGTAAATTTATCCATACCGGAATGCGTTTTACTTATCCTTTACGTCACCTCCGGGCTGAGCAAACCAACTTGTCGAATGTTATTTTGCTGGGGAATGCGGCTCATACAATTTCACCTGTTGCGGCCCAAGGTTTCAACCTTGCTTTATGGGAAGTAGCTTGTCTTGCTAAAATGCTCAAGGAACATGACCATCATCCTCATGATCTCGCAACGTTGGCCCCGCAATTTAACCAATACATTGCCAAGCATCAATCCACCGCGATTAATTTTACCGCACGCTTAACCGATATGGTTCATGGACCGCTCCATCAATGGACACCTTCGGTCCTGTCAATTGGAATGGTCGCTTTTAATTTACTCCCACCGCTTAAACGTCGTTTCTTAAAACAAATGATGGGAATCTCTTCGTTTTTATCCGCAGCTAATCACAGGTAATATTTGCGCATGACAACATCCAAACCTGATATCGAAAGTGAATTGATTGCTATTGCAACGCAATTGCTGATCGAATCTCAAGAACCTTTTCATCGCACCATAAGAATGGAAACGATGCTTTCCAAACATTTAGGCATGGATAGCTTAACGCGTGCAGAATTATTTCGTCGTATAGAAAAGAAATTTGCAATCGAATTACCCGATCAACTCTTAGCGAGCGCAAGCACGCTGAATGACATTGCTCTCTATTTACAAAGTGCTCCGCCGCATGCGTCTTTTCGAAAAACATGGCATAGTCATAAACCCGCTCATCAAAAAGGTATTTTTCAACCTGCCGGTGTAACAACACTGATTGATACATTGAAATATTTTGCCGAACATGCCCCCTCGCAATCCCATATTTTTTTCCAACATGAAAATGGTCAAGAAGAAATTATTACTTATGGGGAATTGTATGAGCGAGCTTTAATAGTAGCGGGAGGCTTGCGTGCATTGGGCGTTACCGAACAAGAAACTGTCGCAATCATGCAGCCGACTTCCCCCCATTTTTTTTATACTTTCTATGGGACGTTATTGGCAGGTGCGATTCCTGTACCCATTTATCCACCATTTCGTATGCACATGTTAGAAGCTTATGCGCAAACTGAAGCTCGTATTTTAAAAAATGCTCAAGTACGTGTTTTAATTACTTTTCAAGAAGCATCACGTTTAAGCCAAATTCTTAAATCATTTGTCCCCAGTTTAAAATGGGTCGTAACCCCTGAGGATTTGCAGCAAGATAAACCTTTAACTGAACCGTTTGATGCCAAGCCCGATGATGCAGCATTCATTCAATATACTTCTGGCAGTACCAGCGACCCAAAGGGTGTGTTGTTGAGTCATGCTAATTTAATTGCAAATATTAAAGCTTACGGCAAGGCCATTCAGGTCGGACCTGAAGATGTCACTGTCAGTTGGTTGCCCCTTTATCACGATATGGGTTTAATCGGCATGTGGCTAGGGAGTCTTTATTTTGGTGTCCCCTTAGTCTTGCTCACCCCGTTTAGTTTTTTAAACCATCCTGAAAAATGGTTATGGGCGATTCACTATCATCGCGGCACCCTTTCAGGCGCCCCCAATTTTGCGTATGAGCTTTGCATTCGTAAAATTGATCCGGCTCTTCTTGAGGGCTTGGATTTATCCTCTTGGCGTGTGGCGGTCAATGGGGCTGAAAAAATTTATCCGCGCACACTGCAAGCTTTTGCAGAAAAGTTTGCCCCTTATGGCTTAAATGAACAAGCCATTTTACCCGTGTATGGCTTAGCAGAATCTACTGTTGCTTTGCTCATTCCGCAAGGGCAGGAAAAATTTCATCTGGATCAGGTTGATCGAAAACAATTTGAAAATCATCGAAAAGCTGTGCCCTCGAACGCTAAAGATTCTCTCACATATGTAAGTTGTGGCGAACCAATAGAAGGACATGAAGTTCGTATTGTCGATGAACAAGACCAACCCTTACCGGATCGCACCGTCGGCCAATTACAGTTTCGTGGCCCATCCAGCATGCAAGGATACTATCGAAATGAAAAGGCAACTCAAGCAGTGTTGCGGCAGGGATGGATTAATTCCGGTGATTTTGCTTATCAAGCTGATGGTGCCTTTTACCTAACAGGTCGCGTTAAAGATCTTATTATTAAAGCCGGACGTAATTTATATCCTGCAGAAATTGAAGAAATCGTGGGTCGGGTTCAAGGCATTCGCCAGGGGAGCGTCATTGCCTTTGGCACCACAGATCCGATACGGGGGACGGAGCAATTGATTGTGGTTGCGGAAACGCGTGCTACGCAAGCCGATGTTAAAAATGCAATGAAAGCGGCTGTTCAAGCAGCAATCGATCAAGCATTAGATATTGTGCCTGATCATATCATTCTCGTTGCACCTTATCGGGTACCAAAAACTTCCAGTGGAAAGTTACAGCGCGCCGCATGTAAACAAATGTACCTTGAAGGACGTTTAGCAAAAAAACAGGCCCCCGCTTGGTTGCAAGTTGCAAAATTAGGCGCCGGCAGCGTCGGTCAAACTATTCTCCTGCGTACTAAACAATTTTTCCAATTGATTTACACCAGTTATCTTTTCCTTTGGATTTGTTTATCATTTCCCATACTCTACGCGTTCACTTACTTAGTTTCTCCCATCACTTATCGAAAAATAATTAAAGGATGGAGTCGTTTTATCTTAAGAATTGCTTTCTGTCCTTTGAAAGTCAAAGGACAAGCACACTTAACATCAACGCCGATGATTTATGCTTCTAACCACGCAAGCTATATTGATCCACTTGTTTTAATAACAATATTACCGCTCAATACTTTATTTGTCGGTAAGGCAGAATTGTTGAGTGTTCCATTCTTACGATCCATCGTTCGAAAATTACAAATGTTACCCGTTAATCGTCTTGATTTTGCTGAAGGTTTACAAGACACCAAGACCATCGAAGCTGCTTTAAATTCTGGTGCTTCTATTTTAATATTTCCGGAAGGAACGTTTAGTTATGCAGCGGGACTTCGACCTTTTCGGTTGGGGGCTTTTAAAATTGCGGCAGTAACACAAACGCCTATCTGCCCAATCGCCTTAAAGGGTACGCGTTTTATCCTGCGCGATGATGAGAAATTACTTAAACCTCATGCAGTCTGGGTTACAATAAATGAGCCCATTACACCGTCAGGGAATGAATGGCAAGATGTGACGAAGCTACGAAATGCGGTGCGTGCCGAAATTGCTAAACATTGTGGCGAACCTTCACTTGATTTTATTGCCGCGCAAACGGTCGCGTCTAAGCTCCCGCCAAGTTAACAAGGTTGCAATGAGGTGTTATGCAGGTTGCATCTAAACGTACACTTTACAAAGCTATTTTTGCATGGTGTTTATATGATTGGGCTTGCGCTTCGTTTCCTATCATTATTACAACTTTTATTTTTGCGACTTACTTCACCAGTAAAATTGCAACGGATCCAATTGTCGGCACGTATCAATGGGGCACGGCAATTTCTATAGCTGGAATGATCATTGCATTTGGAAGCCCCCTATTTGGGGCGATTGCAGATCGCGGTGGTCATCACAAGGGTTGGTTGTTCGGTTTTACTTTAATTGCTGTGATTGCGGCCGCCCTGCTTTGGTTTGCTTATCCCTCGCCTCAGTCCATTTTCTTTACTTTAACCTGTATGGTCGTCGGCACCGTTGGTTATGAAATCGCATTAGTTTTCTATAATTCTTTTTTACCCATTTTTGCACCGGATCGTTATTTAGGCCGTATTTCCGGATATGGTTGGAGCGCCGGGTATTTAGGCGGAATTTTCGCCCTTTCACTTGCATTGATTTTTTTTATTCGCGGGGATTTTTTTTCACTCGACAAAGCCTCTGCAGAACAAATTCGTATCTGTGGTCCTTTTGTAGCAGTGTGGTTTAGCGTATTTGCGCTCCCTCTGTTCTTCATGATCCCTGATATCAAAACCACCACCAACCCTTTACCAACTGCAGTGACGCAAGGGATCAAGGCTTTATGGGATACGGTGAAAAGACTACCACAAGAAAAAAATATGATGTTATATCTCATTGCTCATATGCTTTATACAGATGGACTAAATACACTCTTTGCTTTTGGCGGAATTTATGCAGCAGGCGTCTATGGGCTCAGTTTTCAAGAAGTTTTATTATTTGGTATTTCCATGAATGTGACTGCCGGAGTCGGTGCATTTGCTTTAGGTTACCTTGATGACTACTTAGGCTCTAAAAAAACAGTATTACTTTGTTTAGTATGCTTGATGATGTTAGGCATCCCCATGACGTTACTTGAGAGTAAAACATTGTTTTGGATAACCTCACTCTTATTGTGTTTATTTGTGGGTCCCGTTCAATCAGCGAGCCGTTCTATGATGGTTCGGTTAATGACAGATAAAATGGTCACTGCAGAAATGTTTGGGTTATATGCATTATCTGGCAAAATTACGGCATTCATCGGACCTTGGGTTTTGGGGTATTTAACTTTACTAACTAATTCGCAACGCATTGGCATGGCTTCTGTCTTATTTTTCTTTATGAGTGGGGCCATTCTATTGTTATTTGTGAACGTTCCTCTCACGTTGCAAAGTGCCGAATAATCGTCTTGCGCGATGGAATTTCAGGGTGAGCATCGAAAAATAGTTGAATTCTTGCCAAAAGTCTCTATAGTTTTAACCGAAAGAAATAAAGAAGGGTTTACCATGAGTAGTATTTTAGCAGTAACTGATGACTCATTTGAAAAAGAAGTAATTGAATCTAATGTTCCTGTCATCGTTGATTTTTGGGCGCAATGGTGCGGTCCTTGTAAAGCATTAGCCCCCTTAATTGATGAGGTTTCACAAGATTATGTGGGTAAAGTTAAATTTGTTAAATTAGACGTTGATAGCAATTCGTCCACACCGCCTAAATTTGGTGTTCGAGGCATTCCGACTTTAATTCTTTTTAAAGATGGGCAAGTCAAAGCAACCCATGTAGGTTTGCTTAATAAAAGTGATTTAGTCCAGTTTATCAATAATCACATCTAGCTTATAGACATAGCTAATATGCTTTAGAGGTAGTAGAAATTCTATTTAATTAGTGTTATTTTTATCGCGTAGATAACCTCGTTTTACCTTATCACCAAAATCCAATGTGCTTCCGGTTATCATGTGATTGGGTAAAGGCTGCTTTAAAGTCCACTTCTTATATTACATAACATCACAATATCTATTTAGGGTTTGAAAATACTATGAATTTAACTGAGCTTAAAAAGAACAGTGCAGCTGATCTTATTACGTTGGCTGAACAATATGGGCTGGAAAACATGGCCCGCTCAAGAAAGCAGGAAATCATTTTTTCGATATTAAAAGAACATGCAAAACGCGGTGAAGATATTCATGGTGATGGTGTCCTTGAAATTTTACAAGATGGGTTTGGGTTTCTACGTTCAGCAGAAGGTTCTTATCTTGCAGGTCCAGATGATATTTATGTTTCACCTAGTCAAATCAGACGATTTAACTTACGTACGGGCGACACGATTGCAGGAAAAATTCGTCCGCCCAAAGAAGGTGAACGGTATTTTGCTTTATTAAAAGTTGACGAAATTAATTTCGAAGCACCAGAGAATGCCAAAAACAAAGTATTATTTGAAAACCTCACGCCATTATTCGCAGATCAACCTTTGCGAATGGAGTGTGGTAATGGTAGTACAGAAGATATTACCGCGCGTGTTATAGATTTGATTGCGCCGCTCGGAAAGGGCCAGCGTGGCTTAATTGTTTCGCCGCCGAAAGCAGGCAAGACAATGATGTTGCAAAATATCGCTCACTCGATTGCACATAATCATCCAGAGTGTTACCTCATTGTCTTATTGATTGATGAGCGTCCTGAAGAAGTAACAGAAATGTCCCGCTCCGTGAAAGGGGAAGTTATCGCAAGTACATTTGACGAACCCGCTAATCGCCATGTCCAAGTTGCAGAAATGGTCATCGAAAAAGCTAAACGATTAGTTGAGCATAAACGTGATGTAGTTATTTTACTTGATTCTATTACACGCTTAGCGCGTGCCTATAACACGGTTGTTCCTGCTTCTGGAAAAGTCTTAACTGGCGGTGTAGATTCCAATGCCTTGCAGCGTCCAAAACGATTCTTTGGTGCAGCTCGTAATATTGAGGAAGGTGGCAGTCTAACCATCATCGCAACCGCCTTAGTTGAAACAGGTTCAAAAATGGATGATGTGATTTACGAAGAATTCAAAGGTACGGGTAATATGGAAATTCATTTAGATCGCCGTATTGCTGAGCGCCGAACTTATCCTGCTATCAATATCAACCGTAGCGGTACCCGTCGCGATGAAAAATTTGTTCCTAAAGAAGATTTACAAAAAATGTGGATTTTACGTAAATTGTTACATCCCATGGAAGAAGGTGCGGTGGAATTCCTTGTCGATAAGATGAAAGACACTAAAACAAACTCTGAATTTTTTGATGCAATGAAGCGATTTTAAATTTGAGATTTTTCTTTGAATTACTGGCTTTTTAAATCAGAACCTACAACATTTAGCATTGATACCCTTGAAAAGCGTCCCAAGCAAACAGAACCTTGGGACGGCGTTCGTAATTTTCAAGCGCGCAATATGTTGCGCGATGAAATTAAAGTTGGGGACCAGGGTTTTTTTTATCATTCAAGTTGTGAACCACCAGGGATTGCAGGCATTGTGACGGTGGTTAAAAAGGGTTATCCCGATGCGACAGCGTGGGATGAGTCTTCAAAATATTATGATCCCACTTCAACGCTTGATAAACCCAAATGGTTTTGCGTGGATGTTAAGTTAACGGAAAAGTTCCCGCGCTTTTTATCTTTGACTGAACTTAAACAAAACCCGGCGCTTGTTGAAATGATTATTTTTCGGAAAGGTAATCGTCTATCCATCACCCCGGTAACAGCAAAACAATGGCGCGCTATTTTGAAGATGGCGAAGTAGATCTACACAGGATGATTAAAAATTAGCCATTCGTTTATGTTCTTTTATTAAGCAATAACTCGTTCAAGCCTTGGCTTGTCATCAGAAAAAATGTATTTTCATTAAAATATTGTTAGTATGTGCCTCAAACTCATACATATTAGAGAGTAAAGTGAATGAAAATTTGGGCCACCCTTGCCAAGTGGATCGCTAATGAAAATAAATTCGATCCTGACTTAAAAAAATATCCAGATCGCATTGATTGGTTACGATCTGTTCCTTTTATCCTTTTGAATCTTAGCTGTTTATTGGTTCTTTGGGTGGGTGTGAGTTATGTCGCGGTGGGTGTCGCCTTAGCGCTTTATTTTATTCGGATTTTTTCTATCGGCGCTTTTTATCACCGTTATTTTTCTCATAAAACCTACCAAACTAATCGGTTTTGGCAATTTGTTTTTGCCTGTATTGCGGGCAGTTGTGTGCAACGCGGTCCCCTTTGGTGGGCAGCTCATCACCGGCAGCACCACATGTGTGCAGATGAGCCGGAAGATGCCCATTCTCCCGTTCAGCATGGGTTTTGGTGGAGTCACATGGGTTGGTTTATGTCTAAAAAATACTATAATTACAACCCGGAGCGGGTCCGTGACTTGGCTCGTTTTCCAGAATTAGTATTTTTAGATCGTTTTGATGCTTTCATTCCGGCACTCCTTTTCATAAGCCTATGGGCGGTAGGTTCTTTCCTGCACAACTTCTTTCCTGATTTAGGGACAACAGGGGGACAAATGATCGTGTGGGGTTTCTGTATATCCACTATTGCGCTCTTTCATACCACGGTCTCGATTAATTCATTGTCACATGTCTTTGGTAAGAAACGTTTTAAAACCAAAGATAACAGCCGCAACAATTTATTTTTAGCGCTCATGACGCTAGGGGAAGGATGGCATAACAATCACCACCATTATCCTGCTGCTGCACGTCAAGGTTTCATGTGGTGGGAAATCGATATTACTTATTACATCTTAAAGCTCTTTGAGAAAATGGGTATCATTTGGGATGTTCGTAATGTGCCCAAGTCGGTTTTAGAAAAGAATTTGGTGGAAGAGGGATAATCGGTTTTTAATAAACACTAAAGCTTGGAAGGCTTTGCTTTATAGGCAAGCATTTCAAGCTTTTAAATCATGAATGCAACACTTTAAGCTCGACTGAAATCAAAGCTAATAACATCACCAATATGCTGACTTTGTGTAGCATACATCAGTAATCGATCAAGCCCCAATGCAACGCCTGCACAATTCGGTAACCCATAGTGTAATGCTGCTAGGAAACACGCATCCACTGGCATTGCAGGTAGACTCAATCGATGCCGTTCAGCTCCATTCTTTTCAAAACGCAACCGCTGCTCATGGGCATCTTGCAATTCATGAAAGCCATTGGCCAATTCAACACCTGCTAAATAAACTTCAAAACGAGATGCGACTTCACCCGTAACTTTAGCAAGCGCTGCCTGACTTTTAGGGAAATTATAAATAAAGAGAGGTTGGTCTTTGCCTAAATGGGGTTCAATACAATGACTCATTAAAAGATTAAGCCAGGTATCAACATCTTCAATGTTTGCTTCGACTTGCAAGTGATGCGCTTTGGCACAATGCTGTAACGCATTCACGGTAGTGGCCTGAGGATCAATACCCAAGTATTCCATAAATATGCTTTGATAAGTTTGGCGCTTAGCAGGTTGGGTCTGTACGACTGCTTGTAAGAAATCATTCACTTCGTCCATTAAGGCATAATGATCAAAGCCCATGCGATACCATTCAATCATGCTGAATTCAGGGTTATGAAAGCGTCCAACCTCCCCTTGACGGAACGCTTTGGTAACTTGATAAATATCGCCAGAACCTGAGGCAATGAGACGCTTCATCGCATATTCAGGCGAAGTTTGTAAGTAGTGAATGGAAGGCTCAGCGCTTGCTTGTAGCTTGAATAAAGCAGGGATACTTTCAATGAAAGGATCTGTCACAGACGTTTGACAAAGCAACGGTGTTTCAACTTCTAAGACTTGACGCTCACTAAAAAATTGACGAATACGCTGTAGAATTTCTGCGCGTAAACGTAAATGAGTCAATGAAGCGGAAGGTTGCCACGCTATAGCTTGATCAGTCTTTGGCGCGAGAAACATAGTCCCCAGTCCTGGTATCAACTTTTATAACTTCACCTTCTTGAATAAATAAAGGCACCCGGACAACTGCTCCACTTTCTAGCTTCGCTGGTTTGCTGCCTCCACCAGAAGTATCACCGCGTACACCTGGATCGGTTTCAACAATTTTTAACGTTGCAAAAATAGGCGGCGTTACAATGATAGGCGTCCCATTCCATAGAACTAATTTGCAATCGGATTGTTCTTTTAACCAGAGTTTAGCATCTGCAACTTCAGGTTCATTAATAGCATATTGCTCGTAAGTTTCTTGCGCCATGAAGTGCCATTCGGTGCCGTCAGAGTAAAGAAATTGAGCATCAATTTCTACCACGTCCGCTGCTTGAATACTATCGCCTGACTTATAAGTGCGCTCAATGACTCTGCCTGTTTTGAGATTGCGGTAACGCAATCGGCTGAAAGCTTGTCCTTTGCCGGGCTTTACAAATTCATTATCCACAACGATGCAAGGATCACCGTCAATAATTAGTTTCATGCCACTTCGAATTTCGTTTAAACCATACGTACTCATGCATACTCCCCCAAAAAAGTGGCCTTATCATACCTCCACGTAAGGAGAGGGTGCAAATAGAGTAGGTTACTTAATTCCGCTATGCCGCAATAATGCATCGATGGTCGGTTTGCGACCACGAAAGGCAATGAAGGATGCCATGGGTTCGCGGGTTCCACCGACTTCGAGAATATTTTCCATAAAGGATCGCCCACTTTCGCGATCAAACAAACCGCGTTCTTCAAATTGCGCGTAAGCATCCGCGGATAAAACTTCCGCCCATTTATAACTGTAATATCCAGCTGCATAACCACCGGCAAAAATATGTGAAAAACTATGCTGAAAGCGATTAAATTCTGGAATACTCAATACAGCAGCTTCTTTACGCACAGCATCTAGAATAATTTGAATTTGATTCGGTAATGTTGGATCGAAATTAAGATGAAGTAAAAAATCAAACAAAGCAAATTCTAATTGGCGAACCATTTGCAAACCTGTTTGAAAATATTTTGCTGCTAGTATTTTTTGATACAAAGCATCGGGTAATTTTTCCCCGGTTTGGTAGTGACGCGCGATGGTATTCAGCGGTTCCTTCTCTAAACAAAAATTTTCCATAAACTGGCTAGGAAATTCAACCGCATCCCACGCGACACCATTGATTCCTGCAACCGAGGGGTAATCAACTTTGGTTAACATATGATGGAGACAATGACCGAATTCATGAAATAAAGTTAAGACTTCATCATGATTAAGTAATGCAGGCTTATCATCCATGGGGGGCATGAAATTACACGTAAGAAAAGCAACGGGATATTGTAAGCCTTTGGCATTCTTTTTGCGGTTGAGGCAATCATCCATCCAAGCGCCGTCACGCTTATGAGAACGGGCATATAAATCAATATAAAATCCACCCCGAAGTGCCTTTGTTTCATCGTAAATTGCAAAAAACTCGACATGAGGATGCCAGATATCAACATCGGAAACTTTAACAATAGTAAGGCCATATAACTTTTTAACTAAATCATACATGCCCGCTAAAACTTGATTGATAGGAAAATAAGGACGCAAATCTTCTTGGGAAAAGTTGAAAGTCGCTTCGCGTAATTTTTCTGAATAATAGGAAGTATCCCATGATTCAAGCGGATCGATACCATCGGTCGCTTTTGCCAAATCTTTGATTGCCTGGTATTCGGTTTCAGCAAGTTTTCGGCTGCGTTTAAGTAGATCGTAAAGAAAATCTAAAATTTGTTGCGGGTCATTTGCCATTTTAGTGGCTAAGGAATATTCCGCAAAATTTTGAAAGCCTAATATTTTTGCCATCTCATGTCGATTCGCCAAAATAGATTCCATCACTTTGGAATTATCAAACTTGTTAGCAGCGGGACCTCGATCAGAAGCGCGTGTAACATAGGCTTCATACAATGTTTTGCGAATTTCACGGTCTTTTAGAAACTTGAGCGCTGTGGAGTAAGAAGGATATTCAAGCGTAAAAACATAACCGGATAAACCCCGCGCCTCGGCTGCATCAACGGCCAACTTCA
This sequence comes from Gammaproteobacteria bacterium, assembly GCA_013816845.1. Classification (NCBI taxonomy): domain Bacteria; kingdom Pseudomonadati; phylum Pseudomonadota; class Gammaproteobacteria; species Gammaproteobacteria bacterium. The sequence continues at coordinate 39,616 of JACDDU010000003.1, read as the reverse complement.
ATGCTTGCGGTGGCAATCCTGCCATTTTTTTTTCATCGGTCACATGAAGATAGTAGTCACCCGTTGCATCTAAAATATTTTGTGAAAAGAGTGTTGTTAGTTGGGTTAACGATTTTTGTAATTCAGCCAATCGTTTTTTATCTTCAGTCGGTAAATGAATGCCGGATAATTTGAAATCCCGTAAATCATTTTCAATTATCTTTTTTTGGACATTATTTAATTGATTAAATGCTTCACTTTTTGCAAGGGATGCAATGGCTTGATATAAAGTTTCGTTTTGCGATATTTCGGTGTGGTATTCACTTAAAAGCGGCACGACAGCATTATAAGCTTGACGTAACGCATCGGTTTCTAAGACTGAATGCAAATGAGAAATAGGCGCCCAAGCTTTATTTAACACATCATTCATTTCTTCAAGCGGAAGCATTAAATTATCCCAGGTGGGAGAAGTCGCTTCCGCTAAAATCTGCTTAAGTTTTGATCTATTTAAGTCTAGCCATTGTTTGAGTTGCGGTTCAATGGTGGCAGGATCAATAGTCGTAAAACGAGGCAAAGTATCGACTGGAAAAATATTTGGCATGATACTCCTTAAAGCAGAGGCTTGTTTTTAATAGATGTTTTGAATAAAGAATAAAAACCTTATCTAGTATGAGGATAACACTCCCCACCAAAAATAAGAGTGCTATAATCGCGACTCATCTTATAGAAGATTCTACCTTTTGGCGACCGTTAACCATGGATAAAACAGATTTAAAATCCTTTCAGGGTATGATTGCAACGCTCTCCAGTTACTGGAGTGAACAAGGATGTATTCTCTTACAACCTTTAGATATGGAAGTGGGCGCAGGCACTTTTCATACCGCAAGTTTTCTTGGCGCGATTGGCCCTGAGCCATGGCGTGCAGCTTACGTCCAACCTAGTCGTCGACCTACAGATGGTCGCTATGGCGAAAATCCTAATCGGGTACAAAGACATCATCAATTTCAAGTTGTTTTAAAACCTTCTCCGGATGATATCCAAAATCTTTATCTCAAATCACTTGAGGCTTTAGGCATTGATTTATTACTAGACGATATACGTTTCGTTGAAGACAATTGGGAATCCCCGACCTTAGGTGCGTGGGGGTTAGGATGGGAAGTTTGGTTGAATGGCATGGAAGTGACGCAATTCACTTATTTTCAACAAGTGGGTGGTTTAGTTTGCAAACCTGTCACCGGAGAAATTACTTACGGACTTGAACGTCTCGCTATGGCATTACAAGGCGTAGACAATATGTATGATCTTATATGGCATGAAGGCCCTCAAGGCCGTGTAACTTATGGTGATATTTGTCATCAAACTGAAGTTGAATTATCCCATTATAATTTTGAAGAAGCTGATGTAAAAGCGCTTACACAACAATTTCAACATTACGAAAAAGAAAGCGAGCGTTTAATCGAAAAAGGGTTACCGCTTGCAGCCTATGAAATGGTTTTAAAAGCTTCTCATACTTTTAATTTGTTAGATGCAAGAAGTGCCTTATCCGTTACGGAGCGGCAACATCATATTTTGAAAATTCGACGCATTGCTAAGGCGGTTGCGACGCGCTATTACGAATCTCGCGAAACACTGGGGTTTCCTTTACTGCAAGAGAAAAGCACATGATGAAGTCGGATGATTTTTTATTAGAAATTCAAACAGAAGAAATTCCGTCGAAGCAGCTGATGAAGATAAGTCATGCACTTTCTGCAGCTATTCTCCAAGGTTTAAAAAAGGAATCCCTGACTTTTGATTCGGTGCTGCAATTTGCAACACCGAGACGATTAGCTGTTTTAATTAAAGGCTTAATTGCGCAACAACCCGACCAACTCATTGAAAAGCGGGGTCCTGCTGTCGCACAAGCTTACGATACAAATGGCGCGCCAACTCCTGCATGTCTCGGTTTCGCACGCGGTCAGGGTATTACAGTCGAAGAATTAGTTGTCATTCAAAATGATCAAGGCAGTTGGGTTGCGAATCAGCAAAGCGTACCCGGAAAAAAAATTAGTGAGTTAATGCCGCCTATTATGCAGCGGGCTGTTGAAGGTTTACCGATTACAAGAAAAATGCGTTGGGGAACAAGTGATATTGAATTTATTCGACCTGTGCATAGCGTTATCATGCTTTATGGCGATGAGATTGTTCACGGCCAATTATTTGGGTTGCAAGCAAGTCGCGCAACGCGAGGACATCGTTTCTATGCACCGGGATGGATTACGATCCCCCATGCTTCAATGTACGAATCGTTATTAAATACCGAAGGTTTTGTTATTGCAGATTTTGCAAAGCGGCGTCTTGCGATTCAAGACCAATCTTTTTCCATCGTTAAATCATTATTAAAAAGTCATGCCGAAGTTGTAATGCATGACGCATTGTTAGATGAAGTGACGGGCTTAGTCGAATGGCCTAATGCCTGTTTAGGATCCTTTGAAGCTGAATTTTTAAAATTACCGCAAGAAGTTTTGATTTCATCGATGGAAGATCATCAGCGCTATTTTCCTATAATAGATGCGGCTCAAAAACTATTGCCGCATTTTATATTCATTAGCAATATTTTAAGTAAAAAGGTAGCGCAGGTAGTACGTGGCAATGAACGTGTCTTACGCGCGCGTTTGGCTGACGCTGCTTTTTTCTACGCAACGGATCAAAAGAACACCTTAAAAAGTCGGATTGATGCACTGGCAGGTGTTGTGTTCCAGGCAAAACTAGGTACGTTGAAAGATCGAGCAGAGCGGTTGCAAAAGCTGATGACACTGATGGCTGAACCATTCAATCTTCAGCAAGATGCGCTTCATGCTGGATTATTAGCAAAAAGTGATTTAACCACCTTGATGGTGAACGAATTTCCTGAGTTGCAAGGTGTCATGGGATCCTATTATGCATTGCATGATGGCGAAACAACCGCTGTGGCTACGGCCATCAAAGAACATTATTTGCCTCGATTTGCGGGCGATCAATTGCCTGAAACAGTATTGGGGAGTTTACTCGCTCTCGCTGATCGTATTGATTTGTTAGTCGGAACATTTGGCATTAATCAACCGCCCACAGGCGACAAAGATCCTTTTGGATTGCGACGCGCAGCCATTGGGGTGGTGCGTATCCTCATTGAAAAAAAGCTTAATATTGATTTGCGTACTCTTCTCTCCGTAGCTTATGACAATTATGCGGAAGCTTTAGACAATAAAGAGGCCGTTGCCGATGTTTTACTTTTTATAGAAGAGCGCATGCGCGTGCTTTATCAAGAGCAAGGCGTGAGTTCTGATATTTTTGCAGCGGTGAGTGCTCTACATCTTCATAATCCCTTAGATATTGATGCGCGAATAAAAGCGGTGCGAAGCTTTAAACAGTTAAATGAAGCTAATGCGCTTAGTATTGCAAACAAGCGTGTTAGTAACATTTTAAATAAATATACTGATCAAATTGCCGCGCAAAGCATTAACCCTGCCCTATTTGAAAGTGTTGCTGAAAAAGATTTATCACAGCAACTCGAATCAAAATATGACGTGATCAAAGCACTTTCTACAGCAGGAAAATATGATGAAGTTTTATTATCGCTTGCCCAATTGCGTCAACCCATTGATACCTTTTTCGATCAAGTTATGGTGATGAGTGACGACAAACAAAAACGTGAAAACCGTATTTTATTATTAGGGAAATTACGCGCTTTATTTTTACAAGTGGCAGATATTGCTTTGTTACAGTAAAATTGCGAGCAAAATTAGAAATCGATTGAAAAACAACTGAGTAGAGGGAGATCAAAGGCATGGCATGGTTTAAACGCTTAAGTTCTATCGGGCTTGCTACAACAATTTTATTATCAACACCAGTGTCTGCAATGCTTTCAGTACCTTACGGTTGGTATCTTGAATTAAATGGTGGCTCTTCTCATCTTTCAAATAAAAGTAATCCAGAAGGGACGACTTCTACTCAAAGTGGTTGGGGAGGTAATGTTAATTTAGGTTATAAATTCATGCCATTTTTTGCGGGCGAGTTAGGCGTCACGCGTTACACAAATACCTCCATTAAAGCTTCTGATACAGAGATCGCTCAAGACAAAAACTATTCAGCCGCGCTTGCTGGAAAAGGGATAATTCCTTTCACCGATAGCGGTTTTGAAGCTTTTGCCAAGTTAGGCGTGGGCAGAATTTATTCGAGCCGCACTGTCAAGAATCAAACGTTGGCCAATACTTATGCCATTGGAAATAGTTCCAATAGTGCAACCGGTTTGTATCTCGGTTTAGGGGGTCAATATTATTTTAATCCAGAATTTGCAGTCGTTGGCCAATGGCAACGATTAACAGGAAACAATGCAAGTGGCACAGGTGATCTCTATACCATAGGCGTGTCGTTTATTTTTGATTAAAGACAAAATATGGAATGTCTCGCAAAGTTTTCTCTGGGCTACGATCAAATATCATACGTAGCTCAGTCACGTAGTTTGTAAACTTTCTATTTAAGATAATGTTTGTCTTACTGCCAAGCTTTAAGTAACCAATTTCGGATATCATGAATTTCTTGCGGTGAAGCAGTATGAGCCATGGGGTAACTGTGCCAACTCACAGGATAGCCTCTTTCCTTTAAATACATGCACGCAGCTTTTCCCAATGCATAAGATACAATCTGATCTTCGGTTCCATGACCAATAAAGATCGGTGTATCTTGATTTGCAACATTGGCTTGCACGGCACTTCTGGGTAAATATCCCGATAAGCCGACGATACCGCCAAGGGAATGAGCGGAGGATAATCCAGCTAAATAAGCAATAACTGCACCTTGCGAAAAGCCGCCTAAGATAATGTGCTTAGCTGGGATCCCTTTATTTATTTCCTGTTCAATTAAACCTTGAACTAAAGCAACTGAACTTGTCATCTTTTGCTCATCTAATCGGGCGTTGATATCCACCGAATAAATATCGTACCAAGCCCGCATAGCGTACCCATTGTTAATGGTAATCGGCATGATGGGGGCATGAGGAAATATGAAACGCGTCGGTAAGGCTTGGGGCAACTGCAAGGCTTCAACAAAAGGAACAAAATCATTTCCATCAGCGCCTAAACCATGTAGCCAAATGACACTAAAGTTTGCGGTCATATCGGGATTAATTTCGATATATAGTAAGTCTTCTTGCGATTTTGTCATGATGAAACCTTCTTTAAATAACTTAATGACAACACTTGCTTAGTCTGGCTGAAAAATACCATAATAATTGCTCAAGTTTAATTTATAAATGCGCCACGCTTTTTGGGCAGGGCATCATGCGAAAGAAGGGAGTTTTTTATGAAGCGAATTTCTAAATCAATATTGGGTGTCACCCTGCTTGAAATCATGCTAGTGCTGGCCATTGCAGCCATGATTATTGTCATGTCAGTGCGTTATTACCAATCTGCAAATACCTCTCAGCAAGCTAATAATACAATATCGCAAATTCAATCCATCGCTGCGGCTTCTGACAGTCTTGCGCAAGCAACCGGAACGTATTCGGCTTCAGTCAGTACCAATGCCATTAAACCCTTGTTACCCGCAAATGGGTTGACGACACCTTGGGGTTCTTCTATTACGATTGATTCTGCAGGCACTAATACTTATACCGTTACCATTCCTGGTATGCCACCCGGTGTATGCGCAATTGTTAATTCCCAACTCGGTGCCAATGCCCATTTCGATCCTTCAACACAATGTGGTGCAGCACCTGCCAACTTCACCTACACATACACTTCTAACGTTTAAAGTAAAATGACCCAAAGCAGCAGAATAATTCTGCTGCTTAAGCTTAAGGTGCAAGGATGAGTTATCGTAATTCTTTATTTTCGTATGGTAGTGTGGCTAAGTTTTTTCATTGGCTGATTGCACTTTTAATTATTGCAATGTTAATTTATGGGTATTTTTTAGAAAATATTCCTAAGGCTTATGCAGGTTTTGCTTATAATCTTCATAAGATGACAGGGATTACTATTTTTGCTCTCGTGGTGTTGCGCATGCTCTGGGGTGCGATAAATCCGAAACCGATGATACCCCCCGGTACGCCGATGTGGCAACGCTTGAGTGAATATCTGGTTCATTACACCCTCTATCTTTGTATTTTGGCGATGCCATTAGCGGGTTGGATTGGTTCGTCAGCCGCGGGAAAAGCTCCCCACCTAGGCGGAATTAATTTCATGTTGCCCATCGCCCAAAGTAAAACCATTAGCTCTGCTTCGTTTTTTATCCATAACAATTTAGCGATCATAATTATTGTATTGGTTTCAGTGCATGTGCTTGCTGCGCTTTATCATCATTTTATTAAACGTGACAATATTTTAAGACGCATGTTGCCTTATGGTGGTTAGAGTATGCCAGTCGTAACGCAAATTTTGTCCAGTTTCATTGAGCCGTAAAAATAATTGTTGGGGAAGACTTTTAAACTCCCCGCGTGAAGCAATGGCTTGTTCAATGCAGTTGTAAATTTGCTGTAACGTTTTTTCAATATGAGTACTCGCTTCTTTATTTTCTTCTTGCTTGAGTAACATTTCTTGTGACAAAAATCGAATGACTTCGGGTGCATAACTCAATTCAATGTCATAGCGTAATTTTAACTGCTGCGCTAATTTGAAAAGTTTTACAGTAATAATTTTTTCAATGGAAAATTTAGTATGGGGAAGAAATGGAACAATACGGCAACGATCCAATAAAAAGGTCGGTAATTTTTCTAAGAGGTGTGGTAAAACAATTTCAATTAATTCATGCGGAGTATAATCTGCAAGTATAGAAAAAGGGTGAGGTTGGGATTCGCTTAAAACCAACTGCATCAGATCGAGTTCAGCGCCTTCTGGTTCAAAAGCATGCGTTAATTCATTTAGACGTGCAGCACCCAGTGTTGTTGATAAAATGATAATCGATTGACGGAAATCATAATGTTGATTGCCATCCCGTAACATACCTGTGGTTAAAATATCTTTTAAGCCAAGCAATGCCGAAGCAGGCGCTTGATCAACATTTGCAAAGAAAAATACACCGTAAGGTGTTTGTTGAATCGCTTCTTTTAATTGCATTGGAATCCGTGATTGAACCTGCGATGTTAAGGGTTGCTGGTAATCAAATTGACGTAATACGGTAGACTGTGTAAAAGATGCGGCTTCATTGTAATGATCCAGCCAATGCATCACGTTTTGTTGTTTGAATAAATGCTGAATCAAAGCAAGTAGCGCTGTACGCTTTCCTACTTGCGGTGCGCCTACTAATAAAAAAGTCTCAAGGGGTGCGCTTTTTCGATCTAAGTCTGCGCAGGTTTCCATTAACCCTTCGCCAAGAAGTTTGATTGCCGCGTCTTGGCCAAAGATTTGCTGCTGCATATCATCAATGAATTCCGCAAGTTTAAATTGAGGTTGCAAATGATGCGCGGGTATTTGCGTCAAATTCGAAACCACAGTTAGAAGGGTTTCAAGATCAAGCACGTTCGGAATGTTGGATTGTTCAGGTAAACGCGCCGCTCTTTTTCGTGCAGCGCTACTGTCAAGCAAATGCTCCGCTTGCAAATGAGCATATTCTAAACCGAAATAACGAACAGCGAGCAAAAATGCCTCTTGCACAACAAGATCAGGAATAACGACTTGATGGTGGGCTTCAAGTAAATTACGTTTTTGCTTTAATATTATTAGCAAATCAGTTTGTAAAGGTGGCAAAAGTTGTATCTGAGTAAAATCAATATTGTTAGGAGCTGTATGTTCTGTGTTAAATAAAATAATGCGAATCTGCGGTTGCTTTATTAAACTTAAAATTTGATTTTGTAAATTTTGTAAATGGAATTGTTTTTTTAAGAGGGTGGCATAAGAAAAACTCAAAATTAATATATGGGATTGCTCGATGGCCTTGGTAAGCCCAATTGATATTTCCTTAGTGAGCAAACTTTCTTGGGTGGTTGTTAAGATACCACTAAGATCAATATGCATGATCTTAGCGAGTTGTAAAATGGATGGGGTGTTTTCTTGCTGAAAGTGACCCAAACACGCTTTTAAAAAACCCAGTTGTAAATCCAAGTCCAAATTAACATTGAGTATTAAATGATGGCTGGCAAGACGAGCAAGAATATCTACACAAGTTGGTAACTGCGGATGCTTTGTAAATGCAAACTCACTGTCTTGACTAGGTTCAAATTCAACCAACGTGCAGAATGAAAGAAGTGCTTGTTTCATAATTAACCTTCCCAGTAAGATCTCATTACTATAAATCCATCTCTTCCATTACACTAGACTTCATTAACCAAACTTAACTTTCACTGTGAAGACATGGCTTGTGGTTAGCAGACGCCCAGCTTCACGCACGGGGGAGGCTGCTTGAACTGCCATGGTTGCTGCATGATCCAGTGCTGGAAAGTCACTGCTTTTGATAATTCTTATCTCATTTAAATTTCCTGCGGGAGAAAGTACAAAACGTAAGATAACACTCCCTTTTTGCTGGAAGATTTCTCCTTCTTCTGGGTAAAACTGATGGTTTGCTATGGCTTGATGAAGCAACGTTAATATCATGGATTGGTTTAGGGGTGGATTTGATTTTTGTTGCAATGGATTAGCAGATGAAATAATTTTTTTTGGTCGCGATGAAGAAGTCATGTTTTTTTCTTTCATAGGAGATAAAGCGTTAGTTTGGGCGGGCGGTAAAGGTTGTGCAACGCAAGTAAGATATGTTGTAGTCGGTTCATCCTTAAAAGGAAGAGAAAGCGGTGAGGAGACATAATAGGCGCCAAACAAAAGTAAAGCGCCATGGCACAGTGACGATAGAAAGAAAGCATGATATTTTTTTTCTAAAGGTTTAATCATGTCAAAGTATATTGAATCGTAAGCAAACCATTTCGCTCAGCTGCTGGATAAAAAAATACTTGCTGAGGATTTGTTTGATAAACAGTATAGAGATAATAAGCTTTTCCTAATAAATTATTTAGTCGTAAGGCAACGTCCCATTGTTTGAAGTGATAATGCAAATTAGCATTAAAAAGTGTGTATCCTCCAAGTCGTCCGGCAATATTGGCGTAATCATTCGCTGGATATTGAGAACCTGTGTAACGTGCTTCCACATAAAATTGCCAGTGCTCATGCCATTGATAGGAAAGGTTAGTTAATAAAATAGTTTCAGAAACAAGAGGGATTCTTTTACCCGAATAAATTCCTTGATCAAATCGAGCATTGACAAAATGATATTGTGCACTTAAGTGTAATTGATCCGTTAAATTGCGACCCAGTGTTGTTGAAACGCCCGTTCGTCTTGTAGGAGGGAGATTAGTATTACTGCCAAAAGGAGTTTGTGGAGTTTGCAGGGGGTCAAAGGCAATTTCATCACGTAAATTAAGTTGATAAAAATTAATATCAATCTCGCATTGCTTTAATTGGAAATGGCTTCCTGTTTCATAGGCAATTCCACGCTGCGGATGTAAACTTCCAACATCACCATTCGTAAAAGAATTTTCATCCGCTTTGGGAAAGCGATAACTTCCTGCCCGCCTAAGATAAAATTGCTGATGAGCAGAAGGCTTATAAGTCATTCCTAACGTGGAGGCAATCGCTCGATTAATGAAATGGGTATCGCTTTGCGTATCCAATTGACTAACTTGCATTGCGCCACGTAATCCTGCGCTCAGGCTTAATAATGGTTGCAAAGGCCAATTGACTAAACCAAAACTACTATATTTTTGTTGACGGTTTTCAGTTAAACCAAATGCACTTCCCAAGTGATATTGATCATCTTGCAGTTCGATGCCTGTCTTAATTTGAACGGTTTTAATTGCACCTTCCCATTCAGGCTTTATGTAATGCGTTAAGCGAGATTGGTTGAAAGGCATTGATAAAATGCCATGACCTTGCATTTGCCGACGTGCAAAATCAACTGTCGAGCGCCAACCCTGCCAAAGGTTTTGTAGATATTTACCTTGAAAATAAACCTGATCATCCTTAAAAAAATCAATGTCATTATTAGCTTGACGACGATTAGCGCGTACTTCAGCGGTTGTGAGTGCACCCGGAAATTGCAGGTTTTCTTGATTAACGTTTAAATCAAAACGCCATTGATAAGTGGGCGTTATAGCATTGAGAGCGCCTACTATTTGATTTTGTTCATAACGATTATGTTTACGATAATTAAGATTAAATTGATGATTTGCAAATAATTTGTAATAAAGATTTCTGTAATGTTGATAAGTCGCAGCATAACAATTTTTTTGATCATAACTACCGGTGCTGCAAGAGAAGAGACTGTGCGAAGGCGGACGATTCAAGGTATTAATATGAATTAGGCCACCCACAGCTTGATCGCCATATAAGACGCTTTCACTCCCAGCAATAATTTCAATGCGCTGTATGTCGCTGATAGGAATTAAATTTAAATTGGGTGTAGCCATGTCAGGTTGGGAAATAGGAATGCCATTGATAAGTAACAATGTATTACTCGAAGCATTGCTACCAAAGCCGCGTAAGCTTAAGGCAGCCTGACTGCCATTCCCTGTAGAATCAATTAAGTTGATACTTGATGAGCTTTGCAATATTTGACCCAGTGTCACAGCGCCTGATGATCGAATTAAGGCGGGCGACACCATAGTCTTTTGACCGCTTGTATCGAACAGTCTTTGCAAAGGTAATTTAACAACAATGGTTGGTACGGTGTAATCAGGTGAGTCTGATGCAATAACCTTTCCAGCAAAAAAAAGAGAAATGAATAACGTCTTGCGTATACTCATGAAAGCCCTCCGCTACGGTGAGTAAGATATTGTTATGTAGCAGGCCGGTCTCCGGGCTTTCACATCGTCAATACACTCCTTCCCATACTTTTAAGTACAGTGGCAAATTGCGTATTGATTATTTTTCAAGATAAAGAAATGAAAAAAAGTGATTACCGTTGCGGGGGCAGCGTCGGCTTTAAACCGACTTCCCGACACCTGATACATCGCAGTGCAGGAATCTACGGAAAACTGAAAGGTAGGTCAAGGAACTTATTTTTTGGCTAAATGATGCAGTGGTTGATTAGTCGCCTGAAACTGACATTGATGTAATGGGGCGGCACAATGCATTGCGCCCGTTACTTTATACCAAGCGAGTTGATTGGCAACTTTCACTTGATGATTTTTGGCGAGATAAGCTTCCAATGCTGCGCCACTTTCATTGCTGTAATAACAATGAATGCTGCCCTTACGCGTTTCTGGTTTGGAAAGTTCGGCGAGTGCAAAGGTTGCAACATCCTTTTTAAATTGGATCGTACGTTTTGCAGAAAGTAGTGTGCCTTCGTCGCTGTCGTAGGCTTTCCACCCCTGGATTTGATTGCGCTTAATAGCTTGAACCGTAGGACAAACTTCTGCAACACTCATCCCGCTCAATGTAATTAAAATAAAACTTAATAATAAATTTCTCATTTTTTACCTCATTGATTTTGCAGCATCACGAAGTTCAAAAGCTTTATCCGTTTTTTCCCAACTCAAGTTTAAATCTTCGCGCCCAAAGTGACCATAGGCTGCCGTAGGTTGATAAATGGGATGGAGTAAATCTAACATCGTGATAATCCCAAAAGGACTTAAATCAAAATGTGATTCAATCAATTTAACTAAATGCTGAGAAGAAATCTTGCCGGTGCCAAACGTCTCAACCGTAACAGAAATGGGTTTTGAAATGCCGATCGCATAAGATAATTGTATTTCTAATCGATCTGCAAATCCTGCAGCGACCAGGTTCTTCGCAATATAACGGGCAGCGTAGGCGGCAGATCGATCAACTTTGGATGGATCCTTGCCGGAAAAACATCCCCCACCGTGTCTCGCCATCCCACCATATGTATCGACAATGATTTTGCGTCCCGTTAAGCCGCAGTCACCTTGTGGACCACCAATCACAAAACGTCCAGTCGGGTTAATAAAATAAGTTGTATCCTTTAACCACTTTGCAGGTATAACAGGTTTAATAATTTGCTCAATGACTGCTTCTTTTAGAGCGTCGTACTGAATGTCAGGGTCATGCTGAGTGGAGAGGACAATACTCTTGACGGCAATGGGCTGTTGATTCTCATAAAGGAATGTTACTTGCGATTTTGCATCCGGCCTTAACCATGACAATACTTTATTCTTACGTAAACTGGCTTGGCGTTGCATTAACCGATGTGCATAGGTAATGGGCGCTGGCATGAAAACCTCAGTTTCATTGCTCGCATAACCAAACATAATTCCTTGATCGCCCGCTCCTTGCAAAGCTTTTTCATCCTTATCAACCCCTTGAGTAATGTCAGGTGATTGTTTACCAATTGCAGCAATAATGGCACAAGATGCAGCATCAAACCCCACTTCAGAACTGATATAACCAATATCGTGAACAACATTGCGTGCTATCTGTTCGGTGTCGACCCAAGCGCAGGTCGTCACTTCGCCGCCAATAAAGACGAGACCAGTTTTAACTAAAGTTTCACAGGCAACGCGTCCATGGGGATCTTGGGTTAAAACAACATCTAAAATAGCATCAGATATTTGATCGGCGATTTTATCGGGATGACCTTCGGAAACAGATTCCGAGGTAAACAAAAAATTATTTTCATTCATAGCTGCCATTGTAGCCTTTGAATGTTTTCCCCAGCAAGACTGAGTTGTTGTCACTCGGGTTTAAAAGTTTGGATTGCCTTGCGACACTTATCTTTCTCTCCCTATCACTATGAGTGGAATATTCGGGATAGAGATGAGCTTGACTAGGAAATACTGGCGTATGCTCAAGGTAAATCTAAGACTTGCGCAAGGCTTAGCATGTACTATGAATTTACCCATGAATAAAAGGTAGAGCCACTAAGCTACTGCTTGTTACAGTATCCTTACCTGCAAGGGAGCTCTATATGCATGCGCATAAATTACTGTTATTTCGATTAACCTACCTAACGATATTTTGGATTGTAGCGCAAATCATTTTTTTTATGATTCATTATCACGTGGCTGGATTGATGGATAGCTTAGCGTCAAGTCCGATGCGTTCTGCTCTGTGGAAACCTGTTGTATTGTTGCCTCTCTTACAATTCATCGTGCTGCAGTTGTTGGCTTACATGGTATTCGTTGCATTTATTTATTTTCTAACAATATCTATTAATGCATTCACAAAACGTTCTCATTCAACACTGCAGATGCTCGGAATAAGTTTGTGGATTTTGAGCATCATATCCCTGTTAATGATGAATCAAGCACTCTACCCGCACTCTTTTTTTGCTATATTTCCACAGCTAAGCTCTCATTCTATCTTTATGTACTTTGTTATCTTGAGTTTGGGGTTGTTTTTTGCAGTGCTAACTTTACTTGCTTATTACGCTTGCTTGCGCATGAAGCAATACCGTTTGCTGGGCTTATTTTTTCTTCTTCTAAGTGTCATTCCCATTCTCGACCTCTTCAACTCCTCGCTGACTGGGTCATCTTCTCCAAGTTCAAAACCGCATATCATTTTTATTGGTTTGGATTCATTACGTCCGGACTATGTGCATTTTTATAATAAAAGTGCGCAACCCACCAACGCTTTCGATCAATTCTTAAAAACCAGTCAAGTGTTTGATACGGCGTATACGCCGCTTGCAAGAACGTATCCTGCATGGATGGCAATTTTAACCGGCCGTTATCCTAAAGAAAATCATGCGCGGATAAATTTGTCAGATGCGGATGCCGTTTTGAAGAACACATTATTACCCAGACAATTGCAGCTTGCCGGCTACCAAACACTTTATGCAACTGATGAACCGCGTTTCAATGATATTACTGAAGCTTATGGGTTTGATCAGGTGATTGGACCTAAAAGTGGAGCAGCTGAATTTTTGATTGCGACATTAAGTGATTTTCCATTAAGTAACTTATTATTGCGTTTATCCATCAGTCGGTATTTATTTCCTTACCAATATGCTAATCGTGCTGTTAGTCATACTTATGAACCCAATGATTTCTTGAATATGCTTGCCAGACAAATCGTAAAAGAACCGAATAAACCGCTTTTTCTAGCACTGCATTTATGTCTCGCGCATTGGCCTTATACATGGGCAAGTAGTGCTTTAAACGAAAATGCACTCAGTGCGTTGCGGTATCAAGCTAGTGTAAATAAACTTGATGAACAATTTGGAAAATTATTAATTTTTTTAGAAAAAGCGCATTTACTAGAAAATAGTATGGTTGTTGTTTTTTCTGACCATGGTGTGACCTTGGGATTGCCAAACGATCGCATTATTAACCAACATTCTTTTCAAGGCGATCCCGCGCAAATAAAATTATTACCCATTTACCAACGACACGATACAGCGACTGCACTTTCAAACTATGCGCTCGATACTTCTTATGGTCAGGGCACAGATATTTTAAGTTTAAAACAATACCGAATCGTACTCGGTTTTAAAATGTTTGGCATGAATTTACCGGGTAAACGATTACTCCAAATCGCATCACTTATCGACATAGCGCCCACGGTCCGAGCTTATTTACACTTAGCACCCGTACCTGCAGCAAGTGGTCTTTCTTTTTATCCTTATTTTTTTAATAAGTTTTCTCACCCTATCCGTCCTTTATTTATTGAAACGGCTGATACCCTAGCTGATATAACCACGGAAAATATTATGGTCGAGAAAGTTTTTCGTAACAGTATTAACGCTTATCTATTGAACTCACGAACAGGTTTTTTGTTCGTCAATCCAGAAGCCATGGCTGCCATGATAAGAGCCAAAGAACGCGCTATTTTTACGAAAGATTGGCTTTTGGCTCGTTATCCGGCTAACACAAAGTTAAAATTAGTGAAAAAACCGCACTCCTCGCACCTCATCCTGGAATCTGTTTTAACCCCACCGGTCTACGTGCTGGTTAATTTAAAAACAATGGCTTGGCAGCTCGGTCAGCTTCATTCATTGATTAAAAACCCCGAAACCCAAAGTCTTGCGCAGCAATTTACTGCGTTTTATGGGTCGGAAATATAGTATTTTGTTCTCTATTTCGGGTAAGATGCGCAAAACATTGACCAACTGCAGAAGGCCCAGCATGTCTTTATGTACCAGCAAAGAGAGAGCGCTTGCAATTCGTTTCTTAAGTATCGACGCCGTACAAAAAGCAAACTCCGGACATCCCGGCATGCCGATGGGCATGGCTGATATTGCCGAAGTGCTATGGCACGATTTTCTTCGTGTTAATCCGGAAAATCCGCAGTGGTCCAATCGTGATCGTTTTGTGCTTTCCAATGGCCATGGCAGCATGCTGCTTTATGCATTACTCCATCTCACAGGTTTTGATTTATCAATTGAAGATTTAAAGCAATTTCGCCAGCTCCACTCTAAAACGCCTGGTCATCCTGAACAAGGTGAAACACCCGGCGTGGAAACAACGACAGGACCATTGGGGCAAGGGTTAGGCAATGCGATCGGTATGGCGATTGCAGAAAAACACTTAGCTGCCCAATATAATCGCCCCGGTTTTAATTTGGTGGATCACTACACGTACTGCTTTGTGGGTGATGGCTGTTTGATGGAAGGTATTTCACACGAAGTGAGTTCACTTGCCGGCACACTTGGCTTAGGCAAATTAATCGTATTTTATGATGACAATGGCATTTCAATTGATGGCGAAGTGTCGGGCTGGTTTTCGGATAATACGCCGGCTCGTTTTGAAGCGTATCATTGGCATGTTATTCCTGCTGTTGATGGGCATGATCGAGATGCGATTCACCAAGCGATTATTGCGGCACAAAATGAAACAGAAAGACCCACGTTAATTTGCTGCCAAACGACCATAGGTTGGGGCTCGCCAAACAAAGCGGGCAGGGCCGAAACGCATGGGGCAGCACTGGGTATCGATGAAATTGAAGCGGTGCGCACCCATCTTGATTGGGCTCATATTCCATTTTCCGTTCCCCAGGATATTTACACGTCTTGGGATAAACGTAAAAGTGGCGCAGAAGCAGAGCTTGCTTGGACTACTTTATTTAAAAATTATCAAGAAAAACATCCAGCCCTTGCTACCGAATTTCTAAGAGTTATGGATCAAGCATTGCCACCGAATTGGCAGCAAATATCACAAGAATTGATTGCTGGAGCGGATGCAAAACAAGAATCCGTCGCAACACGCAAGGCTTCTAAATCAAGCTTGTCTCAATTGGCTCAACTCTTGCCCGAATTGATGGGTGGTTCTGCCGATCTTGCCGAATCCAATGGCGTTGATTGGCAAGGCCGCACTGTTTTTTCCAAAGAAGATCCCGCAGGATGTTTCATTCATTTCGGTGTCCGTGAGTTTGGCATGTCGGCCATTTTAAATGGTATGGCTTTGCATCGAGGCATTTTACCTTTCGGTGCGACGTTCCTAACCTTTTCAGATTATGCCCGAAATGCAATTCGCTTGGCGGCGCTTATGAAACAACGCGTTGTGTTTGTTTATACCCATGACTCCATTGGTTTAGGGGAAGATGGACCAACGCATCAACCTATTGAGCATTTGCCTAGTTTGCGTATTATGCCGCACCTTTCCGTGTGGCGGCCCTGCGATGGGGTTGAAACGATGGTGTCTTGGTTGGAGGCTGTAAAACGCGCAGGTCCGACCAGTTTAATTTTCACACGCCAAAAAGTTCCGCATCAAATGCGTAATCGTGAGCAATTAAATCAGATTCAGTATGGGGGTTACGTTTTATTAGATGTCAACACGCCGGATGTCATTCTAATTGCAACTGGATCAGAAGTTGAACTTGCAATGCAAGCTGCCAAGCAATTGCAGCAAGAACAAATTAGGGTTCGGGTTGTTTCCATGCCTTCAACAGATACTTTTTTACAGCAAAGTGAATCATATCGTCACAGTGTTTTGCCCCCACATTTAACCAAGCGCGTTGCCATTGAAGCTGCGGCGAGTGCATTTTGGCATCAGTTTGTGGGCCCAGAAGGTGCCATTATAGGAATAGATACGTATGGTGCTTCAGCTAAAGATAAAGATGTCTTTGAAGCGTTTGGCTTCACCGTAGAACATGTAGTTCGCACTACAAAAGCAGTACTATATTCCCCACAAAGCGTCGACAGTGGCAAGAATTTTAAATCAGCGAGCATTTAAATTTAAATAATGAAGGAGAATAAATATGACGATTCGGATCGCAATTAATGGATATGGTCGAATTGGTCGCAATATTTTACGTGCACATTATGAAAATAACCGTCATCCCGATATTCAAATTGTAGCC
This sequence comes from Gammaproteobacteria bacterium, assembly GCA_013816845.1. NCBI lineage: Bacteria > Pseudomonadati > Pseudomonadota > Gammaproteobacteria > Gammaproteobacteria bacterium. Next base: position 22,445 of record JACDDU010000003.1, on the reverse strand, counting down.
ATCAATGATTTAGGTGATGTTCATACCAATGCCCATCTCACCCGCTATGACAGCACTCATCATAAATTTCCAGGTGAAGTAAGTATTGAAGGTCAAAACATGGTGGTTAACGGCGATAAAATTCGGGTTGTCGCTGAGCGGGATCCAAAAAAACTCCCATGGAAAGAATTGAATGTCGATGTTGTATTTGAGTGTACGGGTCTTTTCACCACACGTGAAAAAGCTGCAATGCATTTAGAAGCCGGCGCAAAAAAAGTAATTATTTCAGCACCTGCAACCGATGTGGATGCTACGGTTGTTTTTGGTGTGAATGATCACGTATTAAAAACCACTGATACTGTAATCTCGAATGCTTCTTGTACGACCAATTGCTTAGCAAGTATTGTAAAGCCGCTTAATGAAACCGTGGGCTTAGTGAGTGGCTTGATGAATACAGTCCATGCTTTCACCAACGACCAAAGTTTGCTTGATGTCCATCACAGTGATTTACGTCGTGCACGTTCTGCAACCCAATCAATTATTCCAGCCAAGACCGGGGCTGCTTCAGCTGTGGGTTTAGTGCTACCTGAACTCAATGGAAAATTAGATGGCTTTGCTGTTCGCGTGCCTACCGTCAATGTATCGCTAGTCGACTTAACTTTTGAAGCGAAACGTGAAACTACGGTGGAAGAGATTAATAATATTATGAAGAAAGCTGCAAGCGGCCCGATGAAAGGCATTCTTGATTTTAATGAAGAGCCGCTAGTTTCCATCGATTTTAATCATAATGATGCATCAGCCATTTTTGATAAAGTTGGCACTAAAGTCATTGGTAAACTAGTAAAAGTCTTGGCTTGGTATGACAATGAGTGGGGCTTTTCAAATCGTATGCTTGATGTAGCCTTTGCTTGGATGAACTTACAACAAGTTCCGGCTAATAAGACATCAACAGGCACCCAATAACAATAATGTAAGAGAAATGGAGATAGATATGGCTGCCCCTTCGATGACGGATATCATGGCTGTAATTCACCGCTATGCGCCGCGTGATTTCGTACCAAAAATTGGTATTATTTTAGGATCGGGGCTTGCCTCTCTTGCAGAGCAAATAGAGAATCCTATTTCCATTCCTTATCAAGCGATTCCAGGATTGGTCAGTAGTGAAGTTGCAGGACATGCTTCTTTACTTGTTATGGGCTATCTCAATGGCGTTCCCATCGTCTGTCTTCGTGGACGATTGCATTTATATGAAGGTTTATCTTACGCTCCTATAAGGACGCTTGTTCGCATTGTAAAAAACTTGGGATGCAGTATTTTTATTGTGACTTGTGCTGCGGGGTCCATGTTGCGTGAAGCAGGTCCAGGCGATTTAATGATGATTACCGATCACATTAATTTTCAACCGGGCAGCCCCTTAGTTGGGCCAAATGATGAATCAATTGGGCCGCGTTTTTTACCGATGGAAAATGCTTATGACCTGGATTTACAAGAAGTCATGGAAGAGGCAGCAGGTCGTCTCCATATTCCTTTATCCAAAGGTGTCTATCTTTCAACCCTTGGTCCTTGTTTTGAAACACCCGCAGAAATCCGTGCGTTTATGACATTAGGTGCCAATGCTGTCGGCATGTCTGTCGTACCTGAAGTCATCATTGCCAGGCATTGTGGCATGCGGGTTGCTTGCATTGCAGCAATTACCAATGCGGCGGCCGGGCTTTCGGATGAAAAAATTACTCATGAACATACATTACAGTTTGGTGAAGTAGCTGCTCGCAAATTAATTAAATTAATTCCGGAATTCATAAAGGATGTTACAGCGAATGGAATGGTCTGAAGTCACCAACCAATATATTAGTGAATTAAATACCATCAAAATAGACGATGAACTTAAACAAAGAATAGTAGCTGTCATCGATTACACGAGTTTAAATGAATCCGACACCGAGCAAACTATCGCTTCTTTATGTGAACAGGTTGAAACCCCTTACGGATTTGTCGCAGGATTATGCGTTGGTTTGCCCTTCGTAAGAATGGTGAAGGCAAGTATTGGGAAGCTTCCCCTAAAAGCGATTACGGTCGCCAATTTTCCTGAAGCTCAATTAACTTTAGAAGAAGTGTTAGTTGAAATTGGATGTGCACTGCGAGATGGGGCAGATGAGATTGATGTTGTATTCCCCTATCATCGTTATCTTGCCGGGGAAAGGCGTTATGCCCAAGATTTTGTTACCGCCTGTAAAACCGCTTGTGGTCCGGGGCTTGGCTTAAAAATCATTTTAGAAACAGGCATCCTTGCTGATCTTGCCATCATTGCCGACGCAGCTCATGATGCACTCAGTGCAGGCGCTGATTTTGTCAAAACATCCACCGGGAAAAATGGACCTGGTGCATCATTAGAAGCAGCAGCAACCTTGCTTTTAGTTGTTAAGCACGTCAACGGTCAAACAGTGCGACCCTTAGGCGTGAAAGTCTCAGGGGGTATCAAGACCCTAGAGCAAGCGGCTCAATATATTTCCCTCGCTGACCATATCATGGGGCCTGAGTGGGTGAGTCCCCATACTTTCCGCATCGGTACCAGCAAATTAGTCGATGAGCTAAGTAGCGTGAGGATATAACGAAAGCAGACATTCATAGCCTTAACTTTGTTGCTTTCTCGGTTCGAGCGAAGCTTAATTCAGAATAAACTTCTTTTCTCGGGGTCACCCGACCCATCAGATTCCGATTCATAGACAAAGAGGCTGACAGGGGGAAGGGATTAAGTTTAGAATGTCGGCATTCTTAAGCCCCCGGAGTCTATAAAAATAAGATGGAAAGTACGCTTCCTTACCCCAAAACATATCACACCACCCGCGCCTGGATAGTGACGTTAACCGCATCGTTATTCTTCTTTTATGCCTTTATCCAGCTCAATTTTTTTAATTCTATCGCTATTCCGCTTATGGAAGATTTTGGTGTCGATGCAATTGAAGTGGGCCAGTTATCTTCTATGTATTTTTATGCTAATGCCATTTTTCTCTTCCCCGCCGGCATGCTCCTTGATCGATTTTCCACCAAAAAATTGTTAATCGCTTCTATTTTCATTTCGACACTGGGTACTTTCGTTTTTGGTTATGCGCATTCGTTTGGTATAGCAGCGGTAGGTCGGTTCTTGGTTGGGACAGGTGCAGCTTTTTGTTTCTTAGCTTGTATCAGAATTGCATCACGCTGGTTTCCACCCCAACGCATGGCTTTGGTGACCGGGCTCATCGTTGTGATGGCGATGCTAGGAGGGTTAGTTGCCCAAACGCCGTTTGCTTTATTAGTGCAAGCCTTAGGAAATTGGCGGGAAGCTGTATTTATCGATGGCATTCTTGGGGTAGTTATTCTCATCGCCATTGCTTTAGTCGTGGTTGACCGTCCGCCTGATGCTCATGAAGAAGCGCATTTAGATATGCAACGGTTAAAAAATCTTGGATTGTGGAAATGCATTCAACTCTCTGCCATGAATCCGCAAAATTGGTTAGGGGGTATTTATACTTCGCTCATGAATTTGCCCGTCTTTTTACTCGGTGCGCTTTGGGGGATGCATTATTTAGTTGAAGTGCGCAACATTTCTCTGGTTCAAGCCTCTTATGCCACAACTTTTTTCTTTGTCGGCGTGATGGCAGGCTCTCCTGCTTTCGGTTGGTTTTCTGATCGAATCGGATTGCGGATTTTACCCATGCGGATTGGGGCAGTCTTATCCCTTATTGTTATTTTCATTTTAATGTACGCACCGAATTTAGCGTTGCCGACCGTCGTGTTTTTGTTTTTTTTAATCGGCTTTGTAACGAGTTGCCAAGTGCTTTCTTACCCTGCTATTGCGGAACTGAATCCTTCTTATCTAACCAGCACAGCGGTTAGCATCGATTCGGTGTGTATTATGGTGGGGGGGTTTATTTTCCAACCTGCGTTTGGATGGCTTATGAAATCACGGGGGGCGCATGAAGTACAAAATGGTGTCATTCATTATACTGCGCTCGATTTTAATTTTGCTATGTTGATATTGCCAGTTGCCTTTACGCTAGCTTTGCTTGCTACTTTTTTTATGCGCGAAACTTATTGTAAATCACAAGCTTCATAGGAGATTAGGGATGCCTCGTGCATTCATTATCATGTTGGATTCCTTTGGCCTCGGTGCGACGGCCGATGCGGTTAAGTATGGTGATGTCGGCGCAGATACGCTTGGCCATATAGCCGAATTTTGTGCTGAGGGGCGTGCTGATAAACCAAATGTTCGATCTGGCCCTTTAAATTTACCCCATTTAACCCGCTTAGGTTTGAATGCGGCTGCAAAAATAAGTCGCGGTCATGATGTTGCAGGCCTTGATAAAAATTCAAAAATTACGGGGATGTATGGCTGCGCTGAAGAATTAAGTTTAGGTAAAGATACACAAAGTGGTCATTGGGAAATGGCCGGTGTTCCTGTTTTATTTGATTGGGGATACTTTCCACCAAATTATCCGTCCTTTCCTCAAACACTCTTGGATAAACTCATTGAACGGTTTCAGCTACCGGGTGTTTTAGGCAATAAACATGCGTCAGGCACCGTAATTATTGAAGAGTTAGGTGAGCGTCATCAACAAACAGGCATGCCCATTGTTTATACTTCAGGGGATAGCGTGTTTCAAATTGCTGCGCATGAAAGTACATTTGGTTTAACCCGGTTGTATGAAGTCTGTGAGTATGCGCGCGGGTTAGTCGATGAATTTAATGTGGGGCGTGTCATCGCACGTCCTTTTGAAGGTGTTCCTGGGCAATATTACCGGACGGGCAACCGTCGTGATTATGCAACGCCGCCGCCTGCACCTACTTTGTTGGATCATTTAATTGAACAAGGTGGGGAAGTCATTGCGATTGGCAAAGTCGCTGATATTTATGCTCATCACGGCATTTCAAAAGTAGTTAAAGCACATGGTAATCCGGCTCTCTTTGCAACGTTCATTGCTGAAAGCATGATAGCGCCTGATCGTAGCATTACATTTGTTAATCTTGTCGATTTCGATATGCTGTATGGACATCGGCGTGATGTCGTGGGTTATGCGAAAGCTTTGGAAGATTTTGATGCCGCCTTACCTCATTTTGAAGAATTATTACGCCCAGGTGATATTGCGGTCATTACGGCTGATCATGGCTGCGATCCAACTTATCGAGGTTCCGACCATACACGTGAGCATGTCCCGGTGCTTGTCTTTGGGCCCGGTATTCAATCTAAGAATTTAGGAAAACGAAAATCATTTGCAGATATTGGGCAAAGTGTTGCGACCCATTTAGGATTACAACCTCTTCTTTACGGCGAGAATTTTTTAGCTTAAGTCTGATTTAATTTCGCACTAGACTCAAAAACTCTGATCTTAAGCCTGCATCGTCACGAATTAATCCCAAGGTGACAGCTGTCGTCATTGTCGAATTTTGTTTTTCTACACCACGCATCATCATGCATAAATGTTGTGCTTCAATAATAACGCCGACACCTTTAGCACCAGTGATGTCATAGATGGTTTCGGCAATTTCTTTCGTGAGATTTTCTTGAACTTGTAAGCGCCGCGCATGCATATCTACTAAACGCGCAATTTTTGATAAGCCTAAAATTTTTCCCTGAGGTAGATAACCCACATGACACTTGCCAATAAAGGGCAATAGATGGTGTTCACATAATGAATAAAGTTCGATATTTTTCACCAAGACCAATTCGTCATTATCCGAGGGGAATAAAGCCCCATTAACAATATCGGTTACAGATTGTTTATAACCTTGGGTTAAAAAAGCAAATGCTTGCGCTGCACGTTTGGGGGTGTTCTTTAAACCCTCACGATTTGGATCTTCGCCTAGTGTTTCGATAATTTTTTTAAAATAGGTTTCCATCATAAGGAGTACTCTAACCTGGGGGCCATAGCATAGGCCGATTACCTAATAAATGTGCGTGAATATGGAAAACCGTTTGGCCACCCGCTTCATTACAATTGAGGACGACGCGATAGCCTTCTTCGGCGATACTCAATTGTTTTGCAAGGTGCTCTGCAGTTTTAATCATGTGGCCGACAAGCTGTGTATCCTCTACTTTTAAATCATTTAGCGTGGCAATGTGTTTGAGCGGGATGATAAGTTTATGAATCGGAGCTTGAGGAATGATATCATCAAACGCAATAACGCTGTCATCGCGGTAAATGATTTGAGCATTGATTGTGCCTTCAGCTATTTTGCAAAATAAACAATCCATACAAAACTCCTTGCTTATCTATAATTGTGGCTATATCTTTGACAACTTTTGCGAATACAATTTAGCACGCAATCATAAACCACTTTGCGTGATAGTTAAGAGGAATTTTTTATGGGATTAGAAAATCTCAAACCAGGCGTGGCTGTTCCACAAGATATTAATGTGGTAATAGAAATCCCTTCCAATGCTCCACCTGTGAAATACGAGGTAGATAAAGAAACAGGCTTGGTGTCAGTAGATCGATTTTTAGGCACCGCAATGTTTTATCCTTGTGAGTATGGTTTTATTCCTCATACGTTGTCGGAAGATGGCGACCCTGTGGATGTTTTATTGATCTCGCCTTATCCATTGCACTCTGGTTGTATTATTCGAGCTCGACCGGTAGGGATGTTACTCATGACCGATGAATCGGGTAAAGATACGAAAATACTCTGTGTGCCTATCGATAAATTGACTAAACGCTATCAGCATGTCCATAAGCCTGAAGACTTAGGGTCTGATACGTTAAATACAATTGAGCATTTTTTTAAACACTACAAAGATTTAGAGCCAGGAAAGTGGGCCAAAATTGAAGGCTGGCAAGATGAAAAAAGTGCTGCTCAAGAAATTCTAGCTGGAATTGAACGCTATAAGAAAACTGCATAAACGCAAAAGGGGCAGTTTAATCATTAAACTGCCCCTCTTTGCCTACCCAAGGCGTCCGAGCCTTTCCTGCCCTATCCTTGGCAGAGTATCATCCGTGCTTCATCTTCCCTGTGTGCTGTAATCCATTAAATCTTCCGTGAACTTTTATAGCGTAGCAAAAGGGTTTTGAAAGCCACAATTAGCAAAAAATGACCATCCCTGAAGGATTGAAACTGGATTATATCAAATGCTTTTTATTTCAATGGGATAGAAGGATCAGTGCAGATCTTTGTAAGCTCAAGCTTATCTCGTTTATGGTAAAAAACTTACATGATCTATGGTTAAAATCTTACCAGGTTTTTTTAAGAATTGGGTTTGATCAAAGAAGCTTTATGACGCTTGAGTAAGTATTGAACGAAATACCCAAGGTAAACAGCCAAAATAGCTGCGCCAAAAATGATCAAGGCAATGTAAATGGGCAGCAAAGCTAAGACGAGAATATGACCTTTGAAGGGTAAATGATTTGAATAAGAAATGATAGCAGCAATAGAAGTATGAAAACTCTCAGTGAGAAGAAGGTAATAGACCCCATAGTATAAAATAATCAGCATGGCTAAAGTGCTGAAGTTAAATTTAAATAATTTCATAGCTTTCATTCATTTCGTTAATATTATTTTTTATGGCTCCCGACCATTGTAAGTATTTATTCTTAACAGAAACTTAATGTAATGAAATGATTTTTGTAGCAATTTTTTGACCGAAGTGGATGGAGCGAGGGGTTTCTGGATCCCAATGAATAGTCTGAGGACCAAAAAGTAAGAGTACGGTGGATCCTACTATGAAATATCCTAACTCATCGCCTTTATTTAGGACAAGGTTAGTAGGGATTAAAAGTTCCTGGATCGAGGTGTATTTAACGGGACGATTCATCCAAATGGTTTGCATGCCGCCGACGATTAGCGCCCCGACCATGACAATGGCCATGGGACCCAGTTCGGTCTCAAACAGCATCACTAAACGTTCGTTGCGCGCATACAAATCAGGAATGATTTCAGCGGTAATTTTATTGACGGAAAACAGTCGCCCTGGAATATATGTTGCACTTAACAATTTGCCACTAAAAGGCATATGAACGCGGTGATAATTACGCGGCGCGAGATAAAACGTTTCGTATTCACCATTTTCAAACAAAGCTGCGGTTTTAGCATGAGCAAGTAAAGCCTCCAGAGAAAAGGAGTGCCCTTTTGCTTGCAACAATTGGTTTTTCCTAATCTTTCCCCCTTGAGCAATCGTTCCATCAACCGGACTTACGACGAAGCTATCATCGTGATTAATTGGACGACAAGTGGGTTTTAAATGACGAATAAAAAAATCATTAAAAGTAGGATAGTTGGTTACATCTTCTATGACGGCTTCGTTGAGGTCGACTTGGTAATATTTAACAAAAGAATGAATTAAGTTATTTTTAACCCAAGGCGTAGATACTTGTCCCAATCTTGCAAATAATTTCGTAAGCAAATGTTGCGGTAAAATATATTGGAAATAAGCGAACAGCTTTTTAAGCATGATCGTGCATCTGTTTTTGCATGGCTTCATTAAAGGCATGCACGAATTCCTTGCTGCTCATTCCATACTGGAATAAGCCAGCCCATTTTCCTTGAGGATTAATGAGCATGACTGAAGATGTATGTTGGATTTGATAATCATCATCACTGGTTGCTTCATCACGTGCAGCGAATACGCCGAGCTGACTTTGTAGTTTACGAATTTCTTGCAGCTTTCCTGTCACCCCGACAAAATCAGAATGAAAAGATGTGGTATACGCTGCAAGCTCGGTGAGTGTATCGCGATGGGGATCCAAAGAAACGAGAATCACTTGTAAGTTGGGATAGCGAGGGTGGAGTTCGGTATAAGCATTTTTAAGCATGTGTAACGTTGTCGGGCAGATAGTCGTGCAATGTGTAAAACCAAAAAACAATAATGTCCAATGATTGCGAAAATCAACGGGTTTGAAAGAAGCTTGATTGTGTTTAAGCAAATCAAACGTTTTGATGTCACGCGGAACGGGAAAAACAATACCGCGATCATCGCTCAATTGCGTTAATTCTTTTTTATGCGCACTATGATAAACAAATAGCGATGTGATTAAGGCTGCACAAATAAATACGATGAGGGTAATAAGTTTGGTGTTTGAAATGACAGGTGAATTTTGCATGAGTCAGGCGCTCTCAATTCAAAACTAGATGATGATCTAGTAATAACATGATAAATAATCCAGTTAGATAGACAAGTGAATAATGGAAAGTTCTTAAAGCAGTCAAACTGTTTTCGGCAAATTGTAATTTCAATGCATAAGCTATTAAACCGGCATCAAGGATGACTGCACTTGCCAAATAAATGGGTCCGCTCATACCTATCGCATAAGGCAATAGACTACAGGCAATGGTGAGTAAGCTATAAAAAATAATATTTAATTTAGTAAAAAATATACCATGCGTTACAGGGAGCATGGGAATATTTGCTTTTTTATATTCTTCAAATCGATGTAAACAAAGGGCCCAAAAATGCGCAGGTGTCCAAGTAAATATAATTAATACTAAGAGCCATCCTTCAGCATCAAGCGTACCCGTAACAGCAGTCCATCCTAAAAGCGGTGGCATGGCACCAGCAAGACCGCCAATCACAATGTTTTGTGAAGTTGCCCGTTTTAAATAAAGCGAATAAAAACCAGCATAGCCGACTCCCGCCATCACCGTGAGCAAGGCGGTCACACTATTTACAAAAAAATACAAAATGAGGAAACCAATAACGGCTTGGAGTACAGCAAAAACGGTGGCCGCTTGCAACGAAACTTCGCCGCGAACAAGAGGTCGGCGTTTGGTCCGCTCCATGATGGCATCAATGCGATGATCAATGATGTGGTTAATGGTTGCTGATGCACCCGATATTAAAGCAATACCACAGGTTGCGGCGATCCATAATGACCAAGGCAAGGGATGCGTAGTAGCTAGATACATGCCTGCCCACATGGTGAGTAACATGAGTAAAACAACGCGGGGTTTACATAAAGTTAGATAGTTACGCATGATGCAATGAACCGTAACGATTACTCGTCATAAATGTTGTTTTAACAAGCGCGGTGATAAGCGTCAGAAGCAAAAGGAGCGCTGTGGCATGATGCAACATAGCAATCCAAACAGGACGGAGCCAAAGAATGTTGAAGATGCCTAAAGTTAATTGGACAAGCGTTAAGATCAACAGACTGATTCCTATGATTCGAAAGGCGGGATTTCTAATTAAGAAAAGGCCTAAGCTCAAAAGGTAAGTGCCGGTAATGATTGCACCCATTCGATGTAGCATATGAATAGTGATGAGGTCACTTCCCCATTGTTGCCAATGAAGTGTCGGTAAAAGTTGGTTGTTGCAATAGGGTAAGTCAATGCAAGCAAGTCCCGCATAATGGGAGCTCACCCAACCACCCAATGTGATTTGCATCACAAGGAGTAACAATCCAATCCATAAAAATCCTTTGGCTCGCGTTGATTTTTTTTCAACAAAGCTATCATCTTGAAGGTGAATTTCTAAATATATCCACCATAAAATGCTAAGGATTGAAAGGCCAGTCAGCAAATGGGAGGTAACAATGATGGGTTTTAATTTTGCGGTCACTGTCAATGCACCTAATGCGACTTGAATCCCCAGTAGACCTAACAACGCAAGCGCAATCAGTTTCGATTTTAAATCTTTGGCTTTTCGGTTAAAGAGAATGGTGCCCGCTAGTAGTAATATTAATAATCCTGAGCTACCCGCAAAATAACGATGAACCATTTCGGTCCACGCTTTTTTAGTTTCAACGGGGTGAGCCGGATAAAGCTTGGCTGCATCTTCAATTTGACTTGTTGTATGAGGCGCTGTCATAAAGCCATAACAATTCGGCCAGTCTGGACACGATAAGCCAGCATCCGTTAGGCGGGTGAAAGCGCCCAATAAAATGACAACACATACAACAGTAAAAGTAATAAGTGATAATTTAGTATTTTTTCGATACTTTGTAGAAATAAACCAATGTGCCAACGCCCCGCATCCTCATTCTTTATTTTTTATGCCACGCATGGAGAGGGCAGATAATACCAACAAGGTCAAGGCTAACGCAAACCATTGCAATGCATAGCCACGATGTCGATCCGGTGTAATGGTTACCATTTGCTCAGCTTGAAACGAAGTAACTGAGTCACCTGCAAGAATAACAAAGGGAAAAAAAGTCCTTTGTGTCACGCGGCTAAGTTCAATCAAGTCGACATATTGGATACGTAAAGGCCAATGCACAGCTGACTGTTCCAGCATAGAGCCTAGCGCAAAATAAGCGGGAGGCAAGTTGAGTAACCCTTTTACCGTGGTAAGGGCTTTCGACGTGGTAGGAAGGGTGGGAAGTGTTTGACGAGAACTTCCTCGTGGAATAAAACCCTGATCGACCAAAATAAGTTCAGTGGCATTTTCTGGCTTAAAAGGTACATAAAGTTCATAACCAAGGCGACCCTCATGCGTTTTATTGTCTAGCAAGAGGGGGTGATCGTAATCATAGTGACCCTTGATTTCAACGGGATAAAATCGCAAATCGCCCTGTGCGGGCAAGGTATTTTCATCAAACGGTTTGGCCTGTATACGTCGTTTAAAATCAGCCAGGATAGCTTCTTTCACGTGGGCGCGTTGAAGTTGCCAAAAGCCTAAACCCGTGCAGGTTACAAAGAATAATAAAATTAAAGCAACGCACCAACTGGAGCTCAGGGTGAAGGATTTAGGGGTAGACATTTAAGATGCAATTCTCGCTTTATCTCTCTATACTAGCGCGTGATTTACCGACCACCAACGCGACAACAGCGAGATTGTAAGGGTGATGGCCATGATAATCAAAATAATTATTTGTTTAATGCTGGTTTTCATCTTTTTTTCGTTGGGAAGTGCACTATTTTATTTAGTACGTGATCAGGGATTTTCCGAACGCACCGTTAAAGCGTTGACCTGGCGAATTGGTCTGTCGCTACTATTATTCATATTATTATTTGTCGCATTTGCATTGGGGTGGATTCAACCCCATTCAATTTTAAGGTGAGGAGGGTTGGTTATGGGTATGCGGAATTTCGGTTCATTACTAATTGTTTTTTTACTGATCATGATGGTTTTTGGTACCCATCGTTTGCGCGACATAGGAAATGATTTAGCAGTTGCCATTCGTAATTTCCGTAAAGGCATGCAAGAAGACCCAGAGGTACCCAAAGGGGAAATTGATGAACATAAGCCTCAGTGAAATATTGGTCATCTTATTAGTGGCACTTTTAGTGATTAAGCCCGAGCAGTTGCCAGAAGTTGGGCGATTTGTATTTCAGGCAGTCAGAAAGATTCGTCGTCTATTCTCAGGATTTAAAAAAGAATTAAATGATATAGTGCATGACACAGAGCCAAAACAAAAACACGACCCATCGTAACCCTGAAATAATTCGGTTTTTAACTGAACTGCGCTCGCGTTTAATTAATGCCTGCATTGTTTTGTTACTATTGGCGGCGGTTTTGCTTTATTTTGCCAATGACTTGTATCATTTCCTCGCCCTCCCTTTGTTGCGTTACATTCCCCAAGGCCATCTCATTGCGACCCAAATTGTTTCACCTTTCTTTGTTCCCTTTAAATTAGCATTACTGACTGCGACACTGATCAGCATGCCTTATTTTCTTTATCAAATATGGGCCTTTATTACCCCTGCACTCTATGGTGTCGAACGTCGTTTAGTCGGTCCTTTCTTACTAGCGAGTATCGTATTGTTTTATGCAGGCATCGTATTTTCCTACACAGTCATTTTTCCCATGTTGTTTCATTTTCTTGCGCAAGTTGCTCCAGTCGGTGTTCAGCTAAGTCCCGACATTGGAGAATACCTCGACTTTACGATTAAACTTTTATTAGTCTTTGGCGTCTTATTTGAAATTCCCATGATGATGTGTCTGCTTGTGCTTTTACGAGTGACCACTCGGGAGAAATTGAAAAAGATGCGTCCTTATGCACTCGTAGGCGCCTTTATCATCGGTATGCTCTTTAGCCCACCTGATGTGATTTCCCAAACCATCCTCGCTATCCCTATCTGGCTACTCTACGAACTGGGCTTATTCTTTACCCGATTCGTTAAGCAAGAAGAGCAAGTTCAGGATTCGGAAGTGTTGTAGAAAGCGAACTATTCCGAATGAACTTAACGTCTTATTTACAATCCCAACAGAAAACTTGAATCGTTCCTGCAAAATGGGTATAACTCTACCCCCGATAGCGCGTTAAAAAACGCTAGCTATCTCATTTTTGAATGATTAAACTTACGAACTTTAACTCTCCTAGAACTAAAAAAGTCAAGTAAGGACCAAGCGTGAAGGATGATATAGACCTAAAAAGACGGTGTTTTTTGCGTCGCGCAACGACTGCAGTAGGCGGTATAGGCTTAGCGGCAGCAACCGTTCCGTTTTTTTCTTACTGGATGCCGAGCGCTGATACTGAGGCTGCAGCAGAACCTATCAAGATTGACATTAGTGCTTTAAAACCTAGAGAGCAATTGACGGTGCCTTGGCGTGGTATGCCAATCTGGATTATTTTACGCGATCCAGAAATGATGAATACGTTACCCAAGCTTGATCCAACCTTACGTGATCCGTTGAGCGAACAAGATCAGCAACCTGAATATTGTAAAAACCTTCATCGCTCGATTAAGCCCGATATTTTCGTGGGTATTGGCATTTGCACCCATTTGGGCTGTGTTCCAACGTATCGTCCTGATGTAGCAAGTTTAGCGCCTGATTGGTTAGGTGGATTTTACTGTCCTTGTCACGGTTCCAAATATGATTTAGCTGGGCGTGTATACAAAGATGTCCCCGCTCCTTTAAATCTTAAAATTCCTCGTCACATGTATTTAAGTGAAACCGAAATTACAATTGGTGAAGATAAAGATGGCGTTCAAGGTGCCATTTCAATTAGCTAACCAAAAAAAAGCAAAAGAAGGAGTTGAAAGTAGCCAATGACGCAACATGCAGACGGTAAATCAGGTGAAAATCGCTTACTGCGTTGGTTTTACGAACGCTATCCCTGGCGTGAGTTTTGGACCAAACATTTATCCGAATATTACGCCCCAAAAAATTTTAACTTTTGGTATTATTTCGGTTCTTTTTCTTTGCTCGTCTTTGTCATGCAAATTGTCACAGGCGTTTGGTTGGTCATGGAGTATGTTCCAACCGGAGAAAGTTCCTTTTCTTCCGTTCAGCATATTATGCGAGAAGTGCGTTTTGGCTGGTTACTTAGGTTTATGCATACAACAGGTGCTTCAGCCTTTTTTATTGTTGTTTATCTGCACATGTATCGCGCACTCATCTATGGTTCTTACCAAAAGCCGCGCGAATTAGTCTGGCTCATTGGCATGATGATTTATTTCATGCTGTTAATCGAGGCATTTACCGGCTATGTACTCCCTTGGGGCCAAATGTCATTTTGGGGTGCGGCAGTTATCACCTCCTTTGCGAGTGCCATTCCTTACTTAGGTGAAATCCTCCTCATTTGGTTGCGGGGTGATTATAGTGTTGCAGGCGTAACACTGCATCGATTTTTCTCACTCCACGTTATTGCGATTCCTTTTTTATTAGCTATCTTCATTTTTGTCCATTTGGTTGCGCTGCACCAGGTTGGTTCAAATAATCCTGATGGAATCGATATTAAAAAACATAAAGATAAAAATGGCATCCCTTTAGACGGCATCCCATTTCACCCCTACTATACCGTCAAAGATTTAGTAGGTGTCGTGGTCTTCTTGTTTGTTTTTGCGCTTGTTGTTTTCTTTGCACCAAAGATGGGTGGTTATTTTATTGAACATGATAACTTTATTCCCGCCAATCCTTTGCAAACACCATTAGAAATTGCTCCCGTCTGGTATATGACTCCGTTTTATGCCATGTTGCGCGCCATTCCGAATAAATTTTTTGGCTTAATGACCATGGCAGCCGCCATTGCTATTATGTTCGTCTTGCCCTGGCTTGATCGCAGTCGCGTTCGTTCTATTCGGTATAAAGGTAAATTGTCGAAAATTGCGATTGTTATCTTTGTCATTTGCTTTATTAGCTTAGGCTATTTGGGTGGCGAACCGGTTTCAACAGTACGCACGATCCTTGCTCGGATTTTCACGGCTGGCTACTTCGGTTTCTTTTTGTTAATGCCAATTTATACTTCCATTGAAAAAACTAAACGCGTACCAGAACGGGTGACATGATGAAGACAATGCGATGCCTCATTGCTATTTTACTTTTTCTGGGAAGTGCAACGCTTTGGGCTGAAGAAAGTGCTTTTCCCGGGTTGGTTGTGACAGAGGCTCCTATCAATCGAGCTGACATTGAATCAATCAAACGCGGTGCAAAGTTTTTTTCTACCAATTGCATGAGTTGTCATACGCTCGTTTATTTACGTTATAACAAGTTAGCGGCAGAAGCTGGCATTACGCTGGCTAAAATGCCCATTAACGTTAAAAATTGGCCTTACGGCGTAACGCCACCAGACTTGTCTTTGGAAACTGAAATTCGTGGCCCTGATTGGATTTATACGTATCTCCATAGTTTTTATAAAGATACTACCCGTCCTACCGGCTCGAATAATTTGATGCTCCCTAACACTGCAATGCCTAATATTTTGGCGCCGTATCAAGGCGAGCAAGTCTTAACGACCCATAAACAAAGTCCTGGTATTTTATACGGCGATTTACAATATTATTCCTACCTTGAACTTACTAAACAAGGCTCAATGACCCCTGAACAATATGATGCAGCAATTACAGATGTCGTTAACTTTTTAGCTTATGCCGCAGAACCTTATTATTTAGAACAACATCGTATAGGCTGGTGGGTATTAGGATTTTTAGCCCTTTTATTCCCCTTGATGTTGATGTTAAAACGAGAATATTGGAAAGATGTGAAACGAAGAAAGTAAACGTACTTCGATAAGCGCGTAAATGTATTACGCGCTGCGTTTTTAGGCTACCTCTCACGCTTCCCAGGACTTGGAAATGGAATTCCTCAATAGTAGCCTTGTCATCAAACGTCTTTCATACCTTGCGCTCGTCAGTCTCATCGCGTTATTTTTCTATCTTATATCATCCGCTCATGAAAGTTATTGGATTGTACTTAGTGCATTACTATTAGGGTTTGCCACCCCAGGAGCGACTTTTACCAAGCGGATGGTACTGCTCACCTTAATGGGAAGTGTGATGATCGGCGTTATCGGTATAATAGGCGCGCTATCTCAACTCCCTGTACCTTTTTTTATAACGCTAAGCTTTATATGCTTAACGACTGTAATTATTATTCTCCTTACTATTAAAACGATCCGTTATTTCTACCCTTTTTTTGCTGTTAATTTCACCGTTGTGCTAGCAGCTATATTTCCCGTAGCTTCCTACAATGTAGATGATAGGTTAATTTTTGTAACAGGTGGTGTAGCGATTGCGCTTTTTTTACAAATCATTTTTTTTCGACGCTTCACTCAAGATAAGCTGGGTTTTTACATCATGATGTTGATGCAGCACCTCAATAGGTTAATTCAAGAAATTTTTGCCACTTTATTAAATGAAAGTTATTCAGAAAATGTTTATCTTTTTGAAAAACGTATTCATGCAGAACAACAGCGCGCTCTTTGGTCAGCAAAAAAGGTTTATTACATTGCTTCTCTCTTAGGAAAAAAAGGTGGCGACATACGAGCTCAATCGATCCAAAGAGCTTTGCAATGCATGCAACTCATGTTTGATATGGTACAAGACCTTGCTTTGCTGCGTTTCCGTGTGACAGATCCAGCTGTATTTTCTATCTGTCAGGAAGAATTACGTGCCATCAAACTATCATTTGACATGCTTTTTTCTCAACTTTCTAAGTTTTATGGCGGCAAAAAAAATGTTTTATTAGTCGATACAGCGCGTCTTGAAGCAAGTATCCAACAATTTGAATCTATTTATCTTAGTGTATTACAAGTCACTGCACCCGAACCCGTCGTGATGATGCTGTACTTGACCACGTTAAAAGCTTTGCAAGAACAATTACAGATTTTTATGACTGAAAGCGATGTTTTAAAAAATAATTTACTAAAGAAAGGGATGAGTTGATGCATCGCCTTACTTACTATTATGCATTGCAATACGCATTACGCGTCAGCATTGCAGTCGGTGCTGCATTTCTCTTAACCTATTTTAATTTTTTTGGCGAGCGTGCTTATTGGATCGTAATGAGTGCTTTCCTTGTCGTGCAAGCAAGTCGCATCATGCCAATCACTGCAGCTTTAAGAAGTTTGATTATTATTATTACGGTTTATCTGTGCGGCTATTTTACTTTAATCATTACACATAATTTTTTTGTTGCCTATTTTGTTTTGATGGTTACCTATCTTCTGACCGGTACCGTTGCACTTGTTATGCAGCCCTTGCGCAATAAACTTTTTAACCTGGCACTCATACCGTTATTCATATTTTTGATGATGTTTTTTAATCCCGGTTTTTCAACGATGCGTCTGCAGAGTGATTTATTACAAATATTGATCGGCGGATTGATCGGCGGATTTTGTAGTTGTTTTATTTTTCCCCAATCTCTTTTTCAATCTTTTCGGAATGGCGTGTTGCCTGTTATTGAACGGGGGGCTAACTACCTCAGTGCGATCGAGGGGCAATTAATGCAAGAAGTAGCTGACCGATCGCAACTCATCCAAAGTAGATTGAATTTCATGCATGCTTTGCAGGCTAACCCCGGCCCTTATCCAGAATGGGTTTTTGACATCGGTTTTAATATGGGATTGAGATCTGGCTATCGTTATTTTCTAGTCCACTTAGGGCGTTTGACTGAACTTATTTTCTCAATGAATTATCTGGCTTCTTTTCCCCTTAGCGCAGAACTCTTAGCAAATTTACGGGATCAATTAATTCAGACACTGCAAAAAAATCAAAATTTGTTGGCTACATTAAGGCATTATTTCCAGGAAGGGATACTTCATTCTCCCGAAGGCGATTTTACACAAGACTTGATTGAGCTTGAAAATGAGTTAAAGAAATACTTACCACAAAGTCTTGATTTACTCGACTTGTCTCCTGATTACCTTACCGCAACTGCTGTGGTTCGGGATCTTAAAGATATACGTCATGAACTATTGCAGTTATTATTAACTTTGCCGAATGTACCGGTCAACTCTCCTGTTTTATTGCCGAGCGTATGATAACGAGATTGTAATCATTACTATCTCCGGTTTGCATCACTCAGCAAATTTCAGAATCTTATTGATAATGGCTTGGCATCTTTTCAATTGATGGAGAAAAAATTAAAAGTACACGATTTTTTTATCACGTGATCCATAACTCGGTAGTAAGTTTATCTCGAAAATAGAGTCATCTGTATTATAATATCTCAAACTATAGACCAATGGACATATCATGTTATCAATTTGGGAACGATGGGTTTGGAATGCTAATTCTAATTTCGTTTTGTTCTTTTTATTGTTGCTCTTTTCCCACCTTGTTTATTTAATTTTATTTAGAAATTCCAAAGCTCAAAGTAAAGTTGGTTATATTCCATTAGCTTTATCCATGGTGGCCATTGTTTTTTTTAGTGCATTTAATGTTTCGCACGTGGTGACAAAATTGATCGGCATGGAGATTATTATTATTTGGCTTTATCTCGCCGCTAATTTAATTGAAAATTATTTGAATGAAGACTTATCGTTATCAGATGGTTCTTTAGGACTTGCAACTGGTACTTGGATTTTGGGGACCATTTTTCCTCTAATTCTATTTATTGAGATTGCGCCAACGCTTTATGGTTTTATTCTTTTACAAACTTTGATCGTTATTTTTTTATTAATTATTTTTTTTCCATTAACCCTAAGATGGCTGAAACGTTATTTGAAGGGGCTGGAAGTGTTCGACGCCAATATATTTTTAATTGTTTTAAATATTCAAGCAGTAACTATTTTACTTTTTGACCTTATGCGGGAAAGTATTCCCCTCATCGTGTATCAAAGTATCATTTTATTTGGCTTATTTTGTTATGTCGTTTTATTTTTTGTATTTGTTCGTACGCAAATTATGTCTTCCAAGAATTTAATTAAACAATTCCAGGTGGAATATGTGTTGCTCTATGCTGCGCTCGCTTTATCTGGAATGGCAATGATTAATACCCATAGTTATTCAGAAGCTGTGGTTACCTTGATTTGGGCAATTTCTGCGATATTATTTATTATTATTGAAACCGTGGATATCCTCCGAGTATTCCTTTTACTGAGAAACAGGGGACGTGCGGCTTGGTCTTATCACGTCGCCCAATGGGCGCGGCCTTTTGCGATCGCTGTCATGTATGCATTTAGCTTGGCTTATTATATTCCTTATGCAACGAAACCTTTTATTGGCTATATCGTAAAGTATGGTCAATATATTGTGATTGCTTGTTTTATACTGCAAGCATTGCTTTACTTACAGAATGTTATACAAAAGCCAACGGCTAAGAAAATAAAATGATTTCGCGATGAAAAAAACGCCAGCTATTCATACCATTCAAATTTTACATCAACAAGGTCGATTGGTCGAAGCGCAAACGGGGTATTTGGCTATCCTTACCGAAGATCCTCATCAAGTAACTGCGCTGCATGGATTGGGTTTGCTTTATGCAGAGCAAGGCGATTTAGCACATGCCCAAGAAACATTAGAAAAGGTTGTCGCGCTTACTTCTGATTCTGCGCCTGCTTTGCATTTGGCGAATGTTTTAAAAAGCAGAGGGTTGTTTGAGGAAGCGACGAAGGTACTGCTCAATATTTTAAAATACGACGGTAATTATGCCCCTGCAATGAATAATTTAGGCACAATCAATGCAACCCTGCTCCAATTTCCTGAAGCGGTAAAATGGTATCAACAAGCTATTGATGTAAGATCGGATTATGTTGATGCTTATTATAATTTAGGCTTAGCTTTAACAAAAATGCAGAAGCTTGATCGTGCCAAAGCCGCTTTTGAAGCGGTGCTTGCATTAGAAGAAAAGCACAGTGGTGCACTTTTTCAATCAGGTTGCCTCAGTATGATGCAAAAAAATTACGAGCAAGCCCGTCAATATTTTACCGTTATTGCAGTCCAGCATCCTTTTCATTTTGAAACGCAAGTGAATCTTGCCACAACGTATTTAAAATTAGGTCAATTAAATGAAGCTCACCTAACTTATCAAAAAGCGCATGAGTTAGTGCCCCTTGATTTGCAGGTTATATTTAATTTAGGTGTCATCGCAATGCAACAAGGGCGACTCCCAGAAGCGGTCGAATATTATTTACAATCAATTCAACTGAATCCCGATTTAATTGATGCTCATCATAACCTTGCTTTTGCTTATCTTGCGATGCGTCAAAATGATTTGGCTTTAAAACATTTTCAAGAAGTGAAACGTTTAGATCCGGACAATATCTCAGTGACTCATACCATTCATATTTTGACAAATAATAAAGATATTGTGACATCTCCTCCTGATTACGTGCGCTCTTTGTTTAACTCCTATGCTGATCATTACGATGCTCATTTGCAGCAAGTATTGCATTATCAAGTTCCGGAGCAATTGTTTCATGCCCTTCAAGAAACGAAACTTATTACCAAACCAATCCGTGTTTTGGATTTAGGATCCGGAACGGGTTTATCTGGCGCGCAGTTTAAACCCTTGGCATCCCGTCTCGTTGGGGTTGATATCGCAGAGAATATGCTGGATCTTGCTGCAGAAAAAAAAATATATGATCAGTTAATCCAATCTGACTTGGTTACTTACTTAGCTTCTGAGTCGCTTTCATTTGATCTCGTCGTAGCAGCAGATGTATTGGTCTATTACGGAGATGTCGCTCCTTTCTTCACAGGTGTTGCAAAAGTGCTCTCACAGGGTGGTATTTTTATATTTAATGCTGAAATTGCACAGCAGGTGCAATTTGAAATGCTTCCTTCTGGTCGTTTTGCGCATAGTGAAACTTATTTAGATTACCTAGCAGAGCAACATCATTTTAATATTATTAAAAAACAAATCATCCCCATGAGATTACAAAATAAACAGCTTGTCTCGGGTCATCTATATATATTACAAAAGAGTGCAGGGAACGAGTTAGCTAGCACTTAAAAAAGGGGTATGATAAATTTTTTAAATTCTGCTTGTCTTCCCTATTGTCCAAAAGGATGACCATGAAACGTTTTTTATCGCTGGCCTTGATGTTGGTATGCTTGTTTCAACTTATCAGTTGCGCGGTCCGCCATCAAAATCCCACTTTGACGGGTGATTGGGCCAGAGAAACTTGGCTACAAGGGGGAATTAGCCAAAATACAAAGCTTTGGACACGTGGCGCGGATCGTTGGTTTTTAACCGGTGCGCCAAGTTTAACCGAAATTCATAATCGGGAAGCAGGCTTCAACACAGCCATGAGCACGATGATGGTTAAAGTTCCCAATTTTACAAAAATTAGAGTCAATGGTGATTTCCAAGTCCAATTGTTTGGCACAACTTACGGCCATAATTCCGTTTACGTTTACGGGCCCAATGAAGGCGTGCGTAATACCGTAGTCGACATGCGGGGAGATACGTTGTGTGTTACACAAATACCGAAAGCACCACGGGCGATGCAAAACGTTATTATTCGCATCGGTGTTAAAAATTTAACGCATTTAACACAAGCAGGATGCGGCAAGATTGAAGGGGTGCAAATTCAAAGTTGCGGTCTCTCTATCACTATGACACCGTCGGGATTAGGCAATGTTTACTTATCAGGTAATATGAATGTCAGACGCATCGATAAAGCAGGCGGCGGTTCGATTAGTGTTTTTGGTGCAATGACGCCCCATCTCAATATTCTCACCCAGGGCCGGGGCGTTGTAAGTCTAGCGGGTAATGTGGGTATTTCAAACATCCTCCATCACGGCAATGTTGATATCAACATCATTGGTGCTAATAGTGATTCATTACGTATCTTAGCTGACGGTGGCGGTAAGATTAGTATTAACGGACCTGTTTGTTTGAAAGCTGTGCGTGCAAGCGATGGGGTTTGTGTGTTTGCTGATAATGTTAATAGTTCGTTACTGGCCGTTACGACATCACAACGGGCACGCGTCGGTGTGGCGGGTCGAACGAACAGTCTTATTGTGAATGCTTTTAATATGAGTCATTTCTTTGGACGTAATCTCTGTACGCGCGAAGCTTTTGTCCGTGCTTATGATCAAGCCCATATTAATGTCGCTTCCAACAATAAAATTTTTGCATCCGCCACGCAAACGGGCAGCGTTTATTTCTTCGGCTCACCGAACGCCTTGTCACAATTTGTAAGAGATAATGGCGTCGTGATCCCGATGTGGGGACCCGGTTATGCAACAAGTTGCCTCATCCAGCCAACCGGTGAGATTTACCCCGTCATAGGAAAGTTGAAAACCAAACGGCATCGCGCCGGGAGATCAGTCAATCGACGCTGGGGCGCGGGTTAGAGATTTCTCTGCAGTTTCAAAGGTCCTGGGTTTCGCTGCGCTCCTCCCAGACTACTAATAAGTATGGAGGTAGCTCCTGGGAGGAGCGCAGC